>WFOJ01000129.1 GCA_015488125.1 Mariprofundaceae bacterium | reverse complement strand
CGCCCCAGCACATACGACTCGCAAACCACGTTCAGCAGCGCCTTCTCACTGCGTTTGCGCGGCTCAAGCAACCAGGTCGGAAAGTAACTCCCCTGTCCCAGGAGCGCTCCCGATACCCGTTCCGGCAGTTCACTCGGCCATCGCTCCGCTTGCCATAGTCAGCTCCACACATGGCATCCGCTTCCGCGCTCATCAGATTCTGAATCACGCCTTGCAGCAGTGATTTCAGTAAATCCGCATCCGCTTGCTCCAACCGCTTGCAAATCCAATCCTGTACCTCATTCTTCTTCCTGGCCATTGCGTCATCCTCCTTCTGTTGATCTTCTCAAAACCAGAAGAATGACGCAGTGGCCGCCTGCCTCATTCCCTTCATACACCACGAAGCGGGACACTAACCCTGGTTCTGCTTACAACGTCCATTTTGACGTCGAAATGAACCCTTTAAGTACGGAAAATAGCGTATTTTTTGATGAAAGTTTAACGTTATCAATATGATAATCAGGTCAGACCCCGATATCCCGATATCCCGTTATCAGGTCAGACCCCGATATCCCGATATCCAGGTCAGACCCCGATATCTCACCGATATCTTATCCCATCGCTATAAAAGTTTTGCCCCGAAAACATCCGGGTAAAATCCGTTCTGTTTCAATAGATTTCTGGAAACTGAAGTTTCAAACGGGCAATATCTTCTTTCAGGCGCAGGTAAAGGCCGCTGTCTTTAGCCGGAATCTTTAGCGGCTTTTTCATCAGGGAACGGCTGTCATGCACATGCGTGCGAACCTTTTTATGCCAGATGCCATCACGCGGTTCATCCATCTGTATATCCGCCAATATGATATGCGCCAGATGCACAATCATGATGGAAGCCTGCACATCGGCAGGCCAGCTTTCCGGTGAATGCCAGCAGGGATGATGATGAAAATGAATAAAGCGGTGAATGGTACGCGGCAAACGCCAATGCAGCGCTAGCATGGTGCCAAGGTCGATATGCGTATAGCCCAGTACTTCCCATTCGGCCTGCGGCCCGGGTGTTCCCTTGTCAATTTCATCCGCTAGCCGTTGCAGGCGAGCGCTTGTTTCAAAATCAACGGCTGCCAGTTTGCCGATATCATGCAACATGGCAAACATACTAAGAGAGAAATTGTCCACCACCGAGCTGTAAGAAGCCAGTGTCCGGGAGATCATGGCAATGGCCCGGGCATGAAACCACAGATGGCGAATTTCACGACTGGTTTCTTCGTTGCCAAAGTCTGGAAATAGGGATTGGATAATCAGGTCATGCGCCGCATTTACGCCCATCACCGTAAAAGCCAGTGCCATATCTTCACTGCTGTTAGCTCGCTTTCTGTTCTCCATACCCACCTGTTCAAGCGTATGATCAACATGAAGGTTGGCGCGCACGCGCCTTCTTAGTGCCTCATGTTTGTCAATAAAACGGGCAAAGTCCGCAGCGGTTGCCGTGGGATCATCAAACATTTCGTACAACCGGGGCCAGACATCCGGTAGCTGCGGCACCCTGGCCAGACGGGCCCGAAGCCCTTGCAGGGTCTTTGGGTGCAGGGCAGGAAGATTGCACATATCCACCATATAATCATCGGGTCTGGCCTCCGGCGAGACATTATGAAACGCCCATAACAGGCTTTCTCGCGAATAACTTGCCACCTTACCCAGCGTATCATCGGTTACCCGCGTATCGACAAACATTTCCCCCAGTGTCTGCAAGTTGGAAAAGCATTTAATTTCCTGCGCGCCTGTTAGTGATAACGGCTCTGCGTCAGCAATATTCTGCAAGCGAGTCAACACGGTTTCACAGTTAGGTGGGCGTTTCATCGCCTCTTTTTCCAGAAGATCGTGAATCAGCGCAGCCAGCTCAGGATGAATATCCGGATTGACCTCAGCAGCAGGAACAGGTGGCAGCGAGACCTGTTTCTGTAATACTTCAAACTCGCCACCGCCACCAGCGGTAAACGGAAAATGTCCCGTGGCAACACGATAAAGAATAACACCAAAAGCATAAAGATCGGTACGCGGCGTGATCTCACTCCCGGTAACCTGCTCCGGTGCCATATAATAGTAGCTGCCCATCAGGCCACCAGTGGAACGAGCGTGATCACCATCCCGATGCAATTTGGCCAGACCAAAATCCATCAGTTTGAGATTGCCATCATCAGTAATAAAAATATTGGAAAGCTTCAGATCGCGATGAATCATACCTAATTCATGAGCCCGACCAAGCCCCCCCAGAATCGCCCTCCCGATATACACGATCTCACCAGTACGTGGAATACCGCGATGATTGATATACAGTTTCAGCGTACAGCCTTGCAATAGCTCGGTAATCAACGCCATTACGCCATTGTTGTCATACACATCAAGCAACGATAATACGCAAGGATGCGCCAACTTTGCCTGAGCCGCTGCCTCCAGCCGGAAACGTTCCGTTTGCTGCGGATCACCGATCAAGTGGCGGTGCAGTACCTTGACAGCCACCTCCTGTTGGTTGACTTCATCCAGTGCGCGAAACACCATACCTGTTCCACCCTGGCCGATACGTTCGAGCAAACGATAATTACCCAGCTTTGGGGGCGCGCCATCCTTGCTGAGAAGATTGCCGCACAACAGGCAAAATGCCTGGGAATCCTTGTACCATGTACCACAACTAAAACATTGCATGATGCAGGATTGTTCTTTCAGCACGGTTAAAGTCAAGAATTCTTCTCCTTGACTCGCATCATCACGCTTTTTCGCTTTTATCCATTGTCAGCACCATATCAATCAATAACAGCAAGAGATGGACTACCAATACCTGGTCGCCGTGCAGGCTCTATTGCCACGAAAAAACAAAACCCGCCTGGCAATGGGATGGATTGATATATTAACACAACCCAGGAGTCTATCGAACTTTGGCAAATCTACTGCCAATAACCGGATATTGGTCAAATCTTCGCCCTGTCTTTGTTAAATAGCGCTGCTATCTGCCGCCAACAGGTCGTCTATTTGCCTCAATCCGCCATTTTTCGTGACGATTGCCAAAGTTCGACAAACTCCTAGCATGCGGGCATGACTGAATTTGCGCTGATTCTGGTGTCTGCAGTACTGGTCAACAATTACGTGTTGAGCAAGTTCCTGGGGATCTGTCCCTTTCTTGGCGTTTCCGGCAAAACGGAAACAGCTATTGGCATGTCGTTCGCGGTGATGTTTGTGATGACGCTGGCTGCCTGCGCTTCCTGGCTGGTGCAGCAATTCGTGCTCGTGCCGTTGCATCTGGAATATTTGCAAACCATTTTTTTTATCCTGATCATTGCGGCGCTGGTGCAGTTCGTGGAAATGGTGATCCATAAAAGCAGTCCGGTGCTGTACCAGGGTCTGGGCATTTATTTGCCGTTGATCACTACCAACTGCGCGGTGCTTGGCGTGGCCTTACTTAATGTGCAACAGGATTTCAGTTTTTTCAGTTCGGCACTGTACGGCTTTGGCGCGGCGCTTGGCTTTGCGCTGGTACTGGTGCTGTTTTCCGGCTTGCGTGAGCGCCTGGCTGCTGCCCCCGTGCCTGCTGCCTTCAAAGGCTCGCCCATTACGCTGATCACGGCGGGCATGATGTCGCTGGCTTTCCTCGGTTTTTCCGGCCTCGTTAAAGTCTGATCCTGTCATCTGAAAGAAACCAGCGATGAATTCATTAGTTTTTGCGGTGCTTGCCCTTGGCGGCATGGCCTTGCTGGCCGGTGTGGCACTGGCCATTGCCACACGTGTTTTTCATGTTGAGGGTAATCCCGTAGCGGAACAGATTGACCATTTGCTGCCGCAAACGCAGTGCGGACAGTGCGGTTATCCTGGCTGCACACCTTATGCCAATGCTGTGGCTGATGGCAGTGCTGATGTTAACCACTGTGTGCCTGGTGGCGAACGCACCATGCGGGCAATTGCTGATTTGATGGGGGTAGAGCCCAAGGCCGTAGAAGAAGCTGCTGCTGAACCCATGGTGGCATTTATTCGTGAAGATGAATGCATTGGCTGCACCTTATGCATCAAAGCCTGCCCTGTGGATGCCATTATTGGCGCGCCCAAACATTATCATACGGTGATTGCTGATCATTGTACGGGATGTAATCTTTGCCTGGAGCCATGCCCTGTGGATTGCATTGATATGCTGATCAAACCGGAGTTACTCGAACACTGGTCGTGGCCATTGCCGGATACTGAACGTGCCCGCACCGGCCTGAAACGACGGAGCCAACATGCGCAGGCTGCTTGAACATATCTGGGGCCGAAAACCGTTTGATGGCGGCGTGGTACTGGACATGCACAAGGATGGCGCTCAGGTGCCCATCACGGATTGTCCCTTGCCGGAAGTGCTGATTCACCCGCTGAAACAACACATCGGCGAAACCTGCAAGCCGCTGGTAGCCGTTGGTGACCATGTATTACGCGGCCAGAACATTGCCAGGTCGCAGGGCTATGTTTCCGCGCCTGTACATGCAGGAACGTCGGGTACGGTGGTGCGTATTGAAGAACACCCTGTGCCGCATCCTTCGGGGCTTGGCATGTTGTGCATTTTCATTGAAGCAGATGGCGAAGACCGTCGCCAACCGCTGGGTGTGATGATGACCAACTGGCTGCAACGCGACCCGGCCCAGTTACGCGAACGCATACGCGCAGCGGGCATCACCGGCCTTGGCGGTGCCGGTTTCCCGACGTTTATCAAACTGCTTCGTGATCAGCGTCATCCAGTGAACACCGTGATCCTCAACGGCATTGAGTGTGAGCCATGGCTGACCCATGATCAGCGCCTGATGACCGAGCGCAGCGATGATATCGTGCATGGTCTGGCCATTTTAATGCATATGACCGGGGCTGATCATGGCGTGATTGCCATCGAAGATAACAAGCCGGAAGCCATTGCTGCCATGCAGGACGCCATTCATAGCTGGCAATGCGAATGCGAACATATCGCCTCTACTTCAGTACGCCTTGAGGTGTTGCCCACACGTTATCCGCAGGGCAGTGAAAAACAGCTCATTCAAGCCATCACCGGCAAAGAAGTGCCAGCGGGCAAGCTGCCACTGCATGTTGGCGTGCTGTGTCAGAATATCAGTTCCACACTGGCTATCTACCGGGCTATTACCGCCGCTGAACCGTTGACGGAACGCGTAGTGACAGTCAGCGGCCAGGGCATGCCTGCACCGGCGAACCTTCGCGTGCGACTGGGCACACCCATACGTTATGTGCTGGCGCATTGCGGTCTGGATCAACTTGATGGCATGCAAATTATTCATGGCGGCCCGATGATGGGCGAACGCCTTAAACACCCCGAAGCGCCGGTCGTCAAATCAACTACCGGCCTGTTGCTGATTCCCGATGATACGCTGTATGCCGAACATCAGCCGGAAGAACCCTGTATTCGCTGCGGTCATTGTGGGGATGCCTGCCCCATTCGGCTGGTACCTAACCTGATGGCTGATCTGATCCGCGATCAGCAATTTGAGCAGGCCGAAGGCTATCAGCTATTTGATTGCATTGAATGTGGCTGTTGCAGCTATGTATGTCCCTCGCATATTCCACTGGTGCATTACTTCCGTTACGGCAAGGGGCAACTGGCACAACTGCGGCAGGAACGCGCCTTTGCCGAGGCCTCGCGTCAGCGCTCTGAGCAGCGCATGGCTCGCCTTGAACAGGAAAAAGCAGCAAAGGCAGCACGCCGCCAAAAGGCCAGAGCGCGCAGCAAGGTGGCCACAAGAACAGCGGACAAGCAGCAGGAGCCACCGGCATGATGATTCACCTAAGTCCGCCCCATCATCATGGCGGCGACAGTATCCGTGCCAATATGCTGGCGGTGATACTGGCGCTGATGCCAGCAACAGCCTGCGCTGTATGGCTCTATGGCTGGCTGGCCGTGTGGCAGATTCTCACCTGCATCAGCGTTTGCATGCTGGGAGAATGGGCAGCGCTGCGTCTGATGCGGCGGCCTTCACGTCTGCATGATGGTTCAGCCGCTTTAACAGGCTTGTTACTGGCACTGGTATTGCCCGCTGCCGTACCGTGGTGGATGACGGTCTTTGGTGCCCTGTTCGCTATTTTACTAGGCAAGCAAGTGTATGGCGGGCTTGGTTATAATCCCTTTAACCCGGCTTTGTCGGCGCGCGTGGTGCTACTGATTTCCTTCCCGCTGGCCATGACCAGTTGGCTGATTCCGGCAACAGGCAGCGGCGGGCTGGATGTTTACAACGCTGCGCAAACCCTGCACTTTTTCTTCGCCGGCACATTGCCACCTGGCCTGAGTCTGGACGGCATCACCGCAGCGACACCGCTGGGCTATACCAAAACAGATGCCCTGCAAGGCATCAGCATCCCTGATTCACTGGCGACGCACCACTACAGCTATATTGATGCTTTCATCGGCAGCGAGGGTGGCTCACTGGGGGAGACCAGCGCTCTGGCGCTGCTGCTCGGCGGCATTTATCTGATTGCCCGTGGCGTGATTCGCTGGCATATTCCGCTCAGTTACCTGCTGACTGTGGCCTTGCTGGCCTCACTGAGCAATGCCCTGGCACCGGCACACTATGCGCCGCCATTGTTTCATCTGCTGGCAGGTGGCCTGATGCTGTGCGCCTTTTACATGGCTACTGATCCGGTGTCCTCGCCTGTCACAGCGCGCGGCCAAATCGTGTTTGGCGCAGGCTGCGGCCTGATTACCTGGGTAATTCGCCAGTGGGGCGGTTATCCCGAGGGTGCCATGTTTGCTGTCTTGCTGATGAACTGTACCGTGCCGTTGATTGATCATTATTGCCGTCCGCGTGTGTATGGCTATGAGCGTCGGCCATGATGTTTGATGCAGAACAACGCCGCATGGTTCTGACCTTGCTGATCGTCGCCGTGCTTGCCGCGCTGCTGCTTGGCATCACCGCGCAACTGACGCGTCAGCCCATCGCCGAGGCACAACGACAGGCGATGATGCAAAGCCTGATGCAGGTCTTGCCTGCCCATGCCAATGATCCGCTGACAGACACCGTGGATGATGATGGCATCCATTATTTTATTGCCCGCGATGCCCAGGGCAAGGTAACCGCCCTGGCCTGGGAGGCGGTGGCGCCAGATGGCTACAGCGGTTCGATTCATTTGTTGATTGGTGTACGGCCAACAGGCAGCATTATCGGCATTCGTATCACGGATCACCGGGAAACCCCCGGGCTGGGCGATGGCATTGTGCGTAACAAGGCGTGGCTGGCGAGTTTTGTCGGCCAGCGACTGGAATCCCGGCGCTGGGCAGTGAAAAAAGACGGCGGTGATTTCGACCAGTTCACCGGCGCGACCATTTCGCCCCGGGCTGTGGTCAAAACAGTGCATGCCTCGCTGCAACATTTTGCCCGGCGCCATGCGCAGCTGATGCAGGCGCTGAAAGGAGAACACCATGGCTGAGCGTGAATCCGCATCCCGGCACATTCTTGCCGATGGTTTTTGGAACAATAATGTGATTTTCACTCAGTTACTGGGCATGTGCCCGCTGCTCGGGGTCACCACATCGGTGGAAAACGCCTTCTGGATGGGCGCAGCGACGCTGCTGGTGCTGATCTGCTCCAACCTGGTGGTCTCGCTGGTGCGCTCGATGATTCCTGCTGCTGTGCGTATTCCCGCCTATATCACCATTATTGCGGCCTTTGTGACGCTGGTTGATATGGCCATGAATGCCTGGCTGCACGATATGTATCTGGTGCTTGGCCTGTTCATCCCGCTGATTGTGGTCAACTGCGCTATTCTTGGCCGCGCTGAAGCCTTTGCCAGCAAAAACAGCGCCGGTGATTCGCTACTGGATGCGCTGGCTGTCGGCTCGGGCTTTACCTTTGCCCTGCTGTTGCTCGGCGGCGTGCGCGAGCTTTTTGGTCGCGGTGAATTGCTGGGTTACCCGTTGCTGGGAAACGACTACCCGGATGTGCTGATGTTTATTTTGCCACCGGGGGCTTTTATTTCCCTCGGCTTGATTCTTGCAGCCATTAACATCATCAATCAACGACTGGAGAATTATCGCAAGCAACAGGCGGAACGCGCCGCCCAACAGGCGCAAATCCCCGCTGTGGAGGCTGGCTGATGGATTGGAAACTGCTGCTGTTTATGGCACCGTTTATGATTTTTGCCTGGTGGGCAGGTTTTGTAGCCACCAAACGCATGCGCCTGGAGAAAAACCGGCTGCGTGAAGAAGCAGCGCGCAAGCAACGCGAAGCCCGGCAACAGGCAGAGCAAGAGGCGGAATCATGATCATCCCGGCCCATATTGAAGCGTATATCCGCCAGCACAAGCGCCGTGCACCTCAATCAACCTTTAACGCCTATCTCTACGACACCACGCCCATGGCTGAAAAAATCCGCCACCTGTGTAACATCATGCCGGAAGGTGTGCAGGTTTATTATGCCATGAAAGCCAATCCTCATCCGGCATTTTTACAAACAGCGCGGCAAGCTGGCGCAGCGGGGATTGAAATTGCCAGTATCGGCGAGGCAGAGCGGGCAGTGGCTGCCGGTTTTACCGCCGATGAACTGATTTACACCGGGCCGGGCAAATCACCGGAAGAATTGCGCTGGGCTG
>WFOJ01000128.1 GCA_015488125.1 Mariprofundaceae bacterium | reverse complement strand
GTTGCCACAGGCAGAGATGATCGCCTGCATGATGTGTTTGAACTGCATTACGTCGAGCTGCGCAAGTTTGGCAAACAATTCAGTGAAATCACTGATGCACTGGATCGCTGGACGGCGTTTTTGACCCGTGCCCATGAGATTCAAAAAACGCGCATCCCCGAAGCATTGCAGGCCGATCAACACATTGTCAAAGCCATCGAAGCCGTAGATCGCATGTTCAATGAAGATGAACGTCAGGTGTATGAAGTGCGTATGCAAACGCTGGCAACCGTAAAAAGCCAGGTTGCCGCTGCGCTGGAACAGGGAAGAGAGGAAGGCAGAGAGGAAGGCAGAGAGGAAGGCAGAGAGGAAGGCAGAGAGGAAGGTAGAGAGGAAGGCAGAGAGGAAGGGGCACTCCAGGCTAAACGGAACATGCTGCGCAAGGCGGCACAATCAGGCATGAGTGTCGAGCAGTTGGCTTCGCTGTTTGAACTTTCTCCGGATGAAGTTGAAGAATTATTAAGTTAGTCAAGGGAGATATTCATGGGTGAACAGCAACAGGATAACAAACCTGATGTGCGGACGAAAACGGCTTCGAACGGCGTGGATACGGGCAATGTCGAAAAGGTGCGGCAATTGTTGTTTGGTGCGCAGATGCGAGATTACGACAAACGTTTTGTACGCATGGAAGAGCGATTAACGCATGAATCGGCGGCTATTCGGCACGAACTGAACAATCGCCTGGATTCGCTGGAATCGTTTGTGCGACAGGAGTTAAAAGCTTTGCATAAGCAGGTGGAGATGCAGCAAAAAGCTACCGAAGGCAGTCGACAGAAGTTGGAAGAGCAACTGAGTTCGTTGATGTCTGCCAATGAAGAAGCGCATGCTGCGTTGGACAGCAAACTGACGACTTCGCTAGAGCGTCAGCTGGCGCAGGTAGAACAAAAACGCAACCTTCTGGAAGAAAAACTGAGCAAGGGGCATCACGCTTTGCGCGATGGTTTATTGGAACAATCTCGCGTATTGCACAGTGAGTTCAGCAAGGGTCAGCACGCCTTGCGTGAAGAAATGATCCAGCAGGATGCACAGTTGCAGGATGCATTGAATCAGGCGCAATCTGCCTTGCGCGAATCTTTGCTTGAACAGTCACGTTCGTTGCGTGATGAGTTGGAGCAGATTCGCAGCAATATGCTGGAAATGATGGAACGCCATAGCAGCGAATTGCGCGACGATAAAACGGATCGCAAGGCACTGGCTGCCATGTTTACTGAAATGGCCATGCGGCTGAACGGAGAATTTGAACTTCCCGGAGAGGATCTGTTTCATAACTGAAGAACTGGTAAGTAACGTATATTCAAGTGACTGAACAGATTGATACTTCTCCCGACGATGAACAGGAGGTAATGAAAACCCTTCGCGAATTGATCGTCGGTCCTGAGAAGGAAAAAATCGAGCATATCGAACACAAAATTACCGAAATCGCCCATCCGGTAGCGACAGTAGAGGATGTGGCGCGTTCATTACCGGAAGCTATTCGTTTACGCATGGCGCAGGATGAGAGCCTGCAGAGCGTCTTGCAACCGGTCACCGAACAGGCTATTCGACAATCAGTTATCAATAATCCCAAACCATTATCCGAAGCACTGTTTCCCATTATGGGACCAGCGATTCGCCGTTCGATCAACCATACCATCAGTGCCATGCTGCAATCAATGAATCAGGCGATGGAGCATTCTTTTTCCATTCGTGGTTTACGTTGGCGCTTTGAAGCCATGCGTACCGGCAAGACTTTTGCCGAGGTAGTGATGTTGCACACCCTGGTGTACCGAGTGGAGCAGGTGTTTATTATTCATCGGGAAAGTGGTCTGCTTATTGCTCACCTGGCAACTGAACCGGAAATGGAAGAAGATGCCGACCTTATTTCATCCATGCTAACAGCAGTGCGCGATTTTGTCCATGATTCGTTTTCACCGGACGCTCAGGCCGATATTGAAAATCTGAGTATGGGGGAGTTACAGTTGTTAATTGCCCAGGCGCCGGACGTGATGTTGGTGCTGGTTTGCCGGGGAACTGTGCCACAGGAATTATATACGCTGATGGATGAGCGCCTGGAAGCCTTGCAGCGTGAATATGGTAGAGAATTTGCCAGGTTTGACGGTGATACATCTATATTGATCGGCATCAAACAAGCGCTTCGTCCGTTATTGCTTTCTAAACATCATGGCCAGGAGAAAAAAGGTGCAGTGCCGGTGCGTGCTCTTATTGTGCTGGGCTTGCTGTTCTGTGGCGTAGCTGGCTGGCTGGGTTATCATGCCTGGCTGAATTCGCTATGGCATGACTATGTGGATCGCTTGCGTGTCACGCCAGGTATAGCGGTTTTGCATGCAGCCAAAGATCACGGGCATTATGTGTTGTATGGTCTGCTGGATGCGCAAGCAACGGAGCCACGCAATTTGTTGCCAGCGCGACTGCCCGTGGAACAAGTAGAAATGCATTGGCGGCCTTACCTGTCGTTAGAAGATGAAATGATTCTTCGACGGGCTGTTGCCCGGTTGAATCCACCGACAGAAGTGAGGTTGATGGTTCATGATGGCGTATTGCAGGCCAGAGGAGCGGCGCCGGAACAATGGATCGAACTGATCAACGAAAAAGGCATGCAGGTGCCTGGTGTGCAACAAACCGATATTCAGTTGCGCAATATGGATTTGGAGCCGCTGCCAGATAAAATCCGGCGCTTACTGCGACCACCGGCAACTGTACAGTTGCTGCTTGATGGCCTGAAGCTGCGCGCTGAAGGAAAGGCAACCGAACATTGGCTGGCGCATGCCCGGCAGACAGTGAAAACAAGTATCCCTGAGTTAGTGGACTATGATGATACCCAGGTTGTTGCCATTGATTCCCCCAGCTACCTGCTGGCCTTGGCCAAGGCCCGTCTGAAACCACCGCCTGGCGTTACCTTGCAGGTGGATCAAAATCGGGTCTTACACGTAATAGGCAAGGCTTTAACGGCATGGCTGTCCACTGCCCGGCAGGAGGCCGCTGATATTCCCTATCTGGCTTCCATGGATACGCGCCGGCTGGTGTTGCTTGATTCCCCCGCCTATCTTCGTCAACTGGCGATCAAACGTTTGCAACCACCGCCTGGCGTTTCGCTCAAGGTTAGCGATGCATTGGTGTTATCGGCACACGGAGAAGCCAGTAGTGCCTGGATTGCTCGCGCCCGCAAGCGCGCCAAAGCCATTCCTTATATCACAGCCTATGATGACAAGGGGGTGGTTGATCCCTTTGATCGCGCCAGAATATTGCGTTTGGCGCGTGACATACTGAAACCGCCGAAAACCATTCAGCTTGATTATCGCGGTGGTCGTTTGTATGCCGGTGGTCGGGCAGATTCGACCTGGATTGTGCGGGCACAAAAACTGGCTCCTTCGATTCGTGGTGTAAGTGTTTATGACGATCGACAGGTGTTTGATCCACTGCTACGCTGGCAGGAAATTCGTCAGCGTGTTCGGGCGATTCATCTGGATTTTATCGCTGGCACAGCCAGGTTGAAGAAAGAAGAAAAGGCCCTGGCCAGTATAGCCGAGCTGGCCGAAGACTATCACCGAGCAACATCCTTATTTGCTGGTGCTCAACTGAAAATTACCGGTATTTCATCGATTTATGGTGAGCGTGCTCGTGATATTGCCACCGAGCGAGCGCAAACAGCAGGCGCCTTGCTGGCAAGTCATGGCGTAGGCTATCTGGCGCAACAACAACGAATAAAAATTGTACGTAATGAACAATGGGGCGTAGCCTTCGACCTTGTGAAGTGAGAGGGGGAAGAAGAGGTTGGCTTAGGGGGCTACGGGGATGATCCAGAAGAAGATTTGTATGCTGGGAGCCTTTGGTGTTGGTAAAACCAGTCTGGTGGCGCGCTTTGTGCATAGCCGGTTTTCTGATCGGTATCTTTCCACTATGGGCGTGAAAGTCGATCGCAAGCTGATAGATCTGGGTGAGAAAAAAGTCAATATGATGCTGTGGGATGTGTACGGCGAAGAGGAAAATCGCAAGGTGGCGACGAACTATATGCGTGGCGCTGCCGGAGCAATGCTGGTCGCCGATGGTACTCGTCCGGCAACACTGGATGTTGTTGATGTATTGTTGGCTCGCTTGAGGGATACGGTGGGTGATATTCCCTGGGTGCTGATGGTGAATAAACATGACTTGGTTGACCAATGGGCATTACCAGCTTCACGGATGCAACAGCTTGAGATGGAAACACGTCCCATGTATTTAAGCAGTGCCAAAACAGGTGAACATGTGGAAACCGCATTTCGGCAGCTGGCAGCGATGATGGTGGAGTAATGGCCTTTCCGGTCGATATGCCACCGCATTTGGTGCAACATCTGGCCAATATGCACTTAAATGGCTTGAATCCGGCCTGGGTATTGCTGGCCGAGGATGGTAAAACCATCGTCAGGATCGGTGGTGACTGGGGCGCCTATTGTGATGTGTTGCCTGCGGTTGGCGATGCTGCTGAATCTTTGAATCCGGTGTTGTGGAATATGTTCCCAATGTCGGAAGATTTCCGTTTAAGTCAGATTGAAACAGCGGATAATCGTTTCTTTGATATTGATGTGCGCCACGATGCATCAGGCGCTTGTTGGGTACTGTTTACCGATGTCAGTAAAGTAACCCGGCGTTTTCAGGAAATGCAGCAGGCAGCGAATACTCTTCACCTTGAGTACCATCGTAAGCACCAGTTACTTGATCGCCACGTTGGTGAACTGGTGATGTCGGATTTGCTTGATGGCGGCGGTCTTTATGAAAAAGGCAAACGCCGCATGATCTGTACCATGTTCATGGATATTCGCAATTTCACGGTTTTTAATGAAGCGCATGATGCACAGGAAGTCCTGGAAACGGTCAATCAATATCTTGATGTGATGCTTGATTCGGTCATTGAGTATGATGGTCATGTGGACAAGATCACCGGTGATGGGGCGATGGTGGTGTTTGGCCTAAAGCATCGCGCACACTGCGTGCAACAGGCTTTTGATAGCGCCTTATTGCTTATGCAACGCGTGGCTGAAGTTCAGCAACAGCGTAAACAGCATGGTCGGGCCGTCCTGGGGGTTGGTGTTGGTATTGCCTCGGGTGAGGCCGTTACAGGTATTGTCGGTACGCATGTGCGGCGCACTTTCACGGCTTTTGGTCGCCATGTTAATCTGGCCGCGCGATTGGAGTCACGAGCGCCGGCAGGCGCGGTATTGCTGGATGCAGCAAGTTATCATGACCTGGATGACCGTCGCCATTGTCAGTTTTCTTTACGCCATATTCAGGCTAAGGGTATTGGTGAAGTCGAGGCCTGGGAGACCTTCCCGTTACAGGCGTAAAGAGATGACTGAAACCTTGCGTGTTGGTTTCAGTGTTTTTTGTTTTGATCTGCTTCAGGCCTTCGCAAGCTATCCTCAAGCCGCATATACCACGGAGATTGCGCATCTTTTCGGTAAAAAAACAGCATTACATCCTGCTTGCGAATTTTCCCATTCAGCAGGTTTTTGACTTTGATGTTGACCTTGACGCGGCCGCGTAGTTTTGAACTATCCAGCTCGCACCGCACCAGTTCATAACGCATAATATCCAGCGTTTCCGGCTTCTGCAGAAACAGGCGTTGCAGTAAATAGGGAATATCGACTTGAGCGGCAACATCGGGTTCGTGGTAGCTGGCCGCCTTGTCAAAATCCTTAAACTGAATATCTTCAATAAAAGCGGATGCGAGCTGACGCAGCTGCGCGCGTTCGCCACCCAAGGGGAGGCCAAACGAGTAAAACGCGCCACCAGAGAGATGCACCGCTCCAAGATATGCAGTAACAATGATGATCAGGCCAAGAACGAGGCGCATGCAGACTCCGGATGCGGATCAGAAACCTGGAGCGGACAACGGGAGTCGAACCCGTGTCATCAGCTTGGGAAGCTGAGGTAATACCGTTATACGATGCCCGCAGCGAGGCGCATCTTAGTGGAATGCAATGACTGGTCAAGAACGCAACGATCAGGAGCTGTCAGGCTCTGGCAATCGTCGTGAGAAATAGCGGAATTGGGCCACAGATACGACCTGTTGGTGGTATGTGGCAGTGCTGTTGAACAAAAAACAGGCGTATATTTGATCTCTATCCGATGTTGCGTAGCAAAGCCCGACAGCTTCCAGGATTAACGTATGATACCGACCATGACACTACAAGCTTTGCAACCCGGATTACCCCGTTGCACGTGTAGGCATGGTATTGATCTGTTCGCGGGGATCGGGCTAAAGCGTTTTCAGGTAGGCAATCACGGCCTTTCTGTTTTCGTCTTTTTGCATGATCGGAAGCGTGGGCATGGTCAGGTCGTACTTATTCTTTTCGCGCAGTTGCTTGGCAGTGATATCGCCAGCAGCAAGCATCGCTCGAGGTGATTTGATCCAGCGATTCAGCCATTCTTCACTCCGTCGCTTGGTAACATCCTTTAAGCCAGGGCCGAGCTTACCCACTGCTTCAGCGGTATGACAGCGGGCACATACCTCCTGGAAAATTTCCTGCCCTTTGGCAAGCAAGGCATCATCTGCTATCGCAGGAGAGGAACTGCACAGCCACAGCAATCCGGCTGCGATCAATATACTTCTGGTTTTCATCCTGTACTCCTATGAAATGCTACCTGGTTACCCTGACGGGTGGGTTTGCAGGTTGCTGGCAAGGCTACTTTGCCAAGTAGCAACTAATATTATAGGCTGAGTATAGATTACTATGAAGTTTCAGGCAAGGGAAATTTTTTCTCTGGTGTATGTAACTGTTACACTGTTTTTAGCGGGGATTCTTCATTTTTAAGACCTCTGCACATCCTGTTTACCCTGCTTTGATCTTCCTTTTGCGATGTTTTGAAGCTTTTCACCGTTGTCTGCCCAGTCGAATCTCATTTCTTTTTGGCTTTTTACCCTGCCAAGGCGTGCACCAATCCATCAGGCGCCTCCCGCCATGCCAATGGATGGCTTTGATGAGGATGCCCCTGGTATCAGCTCAATTATGTTGGTGGCCTTTGTCAGATTCAAACACATCAGCTTGAATCGGGTCTACGCATGCACCCTGGCCAGGCCGAAGTATGAAGCCCGCGCGAAATCCAGTGGCCGCTTGAACGTGTCGAAGCCTTGCTCCACGATATAACGAATCTCGCTGATCCAACGGTTCAATTGTTTCTGCCTCTTGCTCAGTGGTTTATTTCTTGCTACCTTGTGCATGATGCCGTCCTTCAGTCCTTTCTCCCTGAGAAATTCCCAATTGGCCGGCGTCATGTCCGTATGCCGGAAAAAGCCGTCTTCATCTACGACTGCGAACAACTTGTAACCGAAATGCGATTTCTTCCCCTTCTTCAACATGCTGCATCGGGGGCAGCCGATTCATTTTTTGTGCGTTCGTCTAAAGAGTCCCAAGCACAACACACCTGCAATCACCAGTGCCGCGCCGAAGACCTGCATGGCGGAGAACGCTTCATCCAGAAACACGACTGCCAGCGCAATCGTTGCCACCGGGCCGATGCCGCCGATAATCGAGACATGCACCGCGCCGATTCGCTGGATTGCGGCCGCCAGCATGAATGCCGGCAACACAGTCGAGAGCATTGCAATCAGCAAGCCGTAGCCATACACAGGCAGGGGTTGCACCAGTGTGGCGATATCCCGCGTCAGCACAAACTGCACCACCATTGCCAGACATGACACAATCATCGACACGGCCATGAAAAGCCGTGATCCGACGCAGGCAATCAGCTCATCGCTGCCGATCAGGTAAAGCGCATAGGCCAAGGCGCTATCGAACACCAACAAGGTGCCGTAAAGCAACTGTGCTGTTTGAAGCAGGCCCTCCTGCTGGAGGGAAATGGCAATGCCCATATAACTCACTGCAACGGCCATGATTTCCGGGAAAATGATGCGACGTCCGAGCAACAGCAGCGACAACAACAAGGCCAGCGTCGGATACAAAAATAGAACCAGTCGCTCAATACCAGCGGAAATATATTGCAAACCCAGAAAGTCCAGCAAGCCCGCCAGATAGGCACCCAGCAATCCCAGCCCGATGATGGCCATGCCCTGTTTGCCATTGATGGCAGCGCGTGCAGGCCTACGCAGTTCCACGGCTGCCACCAGGGCAAAAACCGGCAATGCGAAGGCCATGCGCAAGGTCAGCAGTGTTACGGCATCAACGCCGTATGCATAGGCCAGTTTGACGAACACGGCTTTCGCCGAGAAAAACACGGCCGCGAGCAAGGCCAGCAGCATGCCGGAGAATGCCTGCCGGGAATGCGGCGCAAGATTGGCAATGGATTTGATCATGATATGCTCCTTGATCGGGAGCAGCGACGGAAAGCGGCGCCATTGCCATGCAGACGGAAACGATGACGGACAAGCGAAAGCAATGCGCGGGCTTCCCGCGCCTGCTTCCGGATATGGTATGAGGTTTAGTTGAAAACGAACGAAGGCAAGCCGCGGGTGATATGGTGTTGCCACCACCAGCGTTCATTCACGCAGAAATTGCACTTCATGTCGTTCATAAGATGCGCATGATGGAGCTATCGCCCGGCTTGTCGAGATCAAACAAGCTACGCTGTGGCAGCACGCCACATGCCGGATCCGGCACAAATCATCGCCGCGATGCCTCCGACAACAGCGCCATGACCTTGTACCAGCCCGCCTCGGCATCCGGTCCGGCCTGCGCAAAAACGCGGGCAAAGTGTCGCCGCTGGCCGCCGGAGAGTTCCTTCTCCAGCGCCGCGCCCCTGGCGGAGAGCGTCAGGCGCTTGATCCGCCGATCCCTGGCATCCGCTTCGGCGCGGACATAGCCATGCTCGATCAGTTGCCGCAGCGGGCGGTTGATGTACTGCTTGGTGGCTTGCAGGCGTTTCAGCAGGTTGCCAACGCTGCAGCCGGGCTCGCGGGCTATGAAATAGAGGATGCGATGATGCACACGCGACATGCCCAGCTCCTTCAGGTGCGCATCCGGTTCGGCAATCAACGCCTTGAAGCCGAAATACATTGCTTCCAGCGCGCGGTTGAGTTCGTCGTTATTTAGGTCATTCATGTTGACATATTAGCGACACATCCCTTAGCGTTCAACAGGTCAATATAGATTACCTTTATGACTGGGAGTCAATCATGCAAGCTATCTGCTGGAAAAACGGTGACATCATACCGGCAAAAGAAGCGACCATCTCCGTATTCGATCACGGACTGCTCTACGGCGACGGTGTGTTTGAGGGGATTCGCTTCTATCACGGCAAGGCCTTTCGCCTCGATGCGCACCTGCAACGCCTTGAGGATTCGGCACGCGCCATCGCGCTGGAGATCCCGTATCGCCGTAGCGAATTGGCCGATGCCGTGAACGAGGTGATTGCGGCGTTTGCCGCGCCCGCCGGCTATATCCGGCTGATCGTCACGCGCGGTGTCGGCTGCCTCGGCATCAATCCGGAGCATTGCGCGAGGCCTACGGTGCTCATCATTGCCGATCGCCTTGCCATGATCAGCGAAGCCATCCGGCGGCGCGGCGCCCGGGTGATTATTGCCGCAACGCGCAAGCCGTCGGTGGACAGCCTTGATCCACGCATCAAGAGCCTGAACTACCTGAACCATATCCAGGCGCGCATCGAGGCCAACCATGCCGGCGCCGATGAGGCCCTGTTGCTCAACGCGCAGGGCCATCTGGCCGAAGGCACGGCGGACAATGTTTTTCTGGTCAAGGGCGATGAGTTGCTAACCCCGCCTGTCAGCGATGGCGCGCTGGCCGGAATCACCCGCGCCGCCATCATCGAACTGGCCCGCGATGCGGGCATCGTGGTGGGCATACGCTCGCTTGGCATTTATGATCTGCATACGGCGGATGCCTGTTTTCTGACCGGCACGGGCGCGGAGCTGATCCCCGTGGCCAGCATTGATGGCCGCAGGCTGCCGCAATGCCCGGGCGCGATGTTTGCGGTATTGAACGACGCATTTCATGCGCTGATTGCGCATGAGTGCGGGGGAGGTGAATAGGATGCAGAAGCCACCCGTTTCGGCGCTGGATGTGCCGGCCAAGAAAGGCGCAACGAATTATCCGGAGCCGTTCGCCCGCCGGGTCGCGGGGCGTTGCAAGCGCAAGCTGGGAGAGTATTTCGCCTTGCAGCACTTCGGCATCAACCTGACCACGCTGGAGCCGGGCGCGGTTTCGGCGCTGGCGCATCACCATTCCCGGCAGGACGAGTTTGTCTATGTGCTTGATGGCGAGTTAACTCTCTTGCTGGGCGAGGGAGAATACCTGATGCGTCCGGGCGACTGCATCGGCCTGCCGGCGGGAAGCGGCATCGCCCATCAGCTCATCAACCGCTCCGGGCAGGATGCCACCTATCTGGAAATCGGCGATCACACGGCGGGCGATCAGGTTTGCTACCCAAAGGACGACATCGAGGTTCGGTTCGTGGACGGAAGCTGGGTGTTTACCCGTCGCGGCTGAGCGGAAAGGCGCGCCATCATCACATCATCCTGTTGCGTCACATCTGCCGGAACAGATGGACAAAGGAGCGGCTGACCACCAGCTCATCCGGGATATGCTTGAGGCGTAGCGTTAATTTGCCACCGAAATGTCGGTCGATTTTTTCGATCCAGCGGACATTCACAATCGCGCAGCGATGAATGCGCCAGAAGGTTTCGCGATCCAGTTGCTCCTCCAGCGCCTTCAGCGACATGCGAATGATCTTTTCGCCATGACGCGTGCGGACAATGGTGTATTTCTCCTCGGCCCGAAAACAGGCAACATCGTCCACGTGAATGAGTGCCAGCCCATCGCCATCCTGAACGCGCAACCATTGCAGGGGCGGCTTCGTATGCCCGGATAAGCCTGCGCCCAATTGCCTGAGCAGTGCCGTCAGATCGGGCGAGTGAGCGACAGGTTGCTGCTTCAGCCGCAGCACGGTATCCCGCAGTCGCGCTTCGGTGACTGGCTTGAGCAGATAATCAACAGCATGCTGCTCAAATGCCTGCACGGCATAATGATCGTAGGCGGTGATGAACACAATGCGGCAAGCGGCACCGCATTGCGCCGCCACCTCCATGCCGGAGAGACCCGGCATGCGAATATCCAGAAATGCGATATCGGGCTGCTGCAATTGGATCATTTCCAGCGCTGCGCGGCCATGTTCTACTTCACCGCACAGCTCCAGCTCGGGCCAGAGCTTGTGCAGCAAACGTTTCAGGTGCTCGCGCAAAAGCGCTTCATCATCGGCAATCATGGCTCTGATGCGCATCAGCCACCGCCCCCGGCCGGAATGACCAGACGCGCCAGCACGCCGCCATCAGGAGATGCGCCGATATGAAAGCATGCCTGCTCACCGAACAAAGCACGCAGGCGCTCACGAACATGACTTAAGCCAACGCCGGATAGCGCCCCTTCCGCCAGCCCGACACCGCTATCCTTCACCTCAACCTCAAGCTGATCCTGATTCAATCGGGCACGCAGTTCGATGTGGCCACCCGAAATGGCGGGCTCCAGGCCGTGCTTGATCGCATTCTCGATCAATGGTTGCAGCAGCATCGGCGGAAATGGCAATGCGGCCACATGCTCGGGTACATCAAACCGGTAGCTGAGTCTGCCCCCCATGCGAACCTGCTGGATATCCAGATAGGCTCTGAGCAATGCCAGTTCTTGCGACAGCGATGAGGCTTCGCTACGGCTGTGATCGAGCGCCTGTCGAAGGTAACGATTCAGGTTTTCCAGCATGGTTGCGGCCACTTCCGGATTTGTAGTGATCAGGCTATGGACGCTGGCAAGCGTGTTGAAGAGAAAATGAGGTTCAATCTGAGCCTGTAGCAATTTCAACTGCGCCTGAATCAGTGCTTTCTCCTGCTCGATGCGCTTGAGCTCCTCGGCTTTGGCTTGCGAGCGCACCTCGATTAATCGTCCCCGAGCATAGAAAAACCAGGAAATGATACCCCCGAACAGTAAGCCGAAGGGTAGAGAGTTCATCACCATGCGATTGATATCAGCCGTGGCCGAGAGTTCATCCGGGCTGATTCGCAGCCCCAGGTTCAGTCCCAGATATGTTCCCAGCACAATCATCAGCATGATTGACACAAGCTGGAGCAGCCCTTCCTGCCCGGACAGCAACCACTGCGACAGATGAATCAGCCCATGAATCAGGATACCGATGCTAAGTGATACGACCAGGTGGCCGGCAAAGCTTCCGGGAATGCCGATCAGGCTCAAAAAGCAGGCGATGCCGAAACAAAACGCGAGCGTGATGCCAAACTGCCTGAGCATATCGGAAGGCAGGCGGCCATTCATAACACGCTCCCTGAAAACACAAGCCCAACCCATGCCTGCCAGCGGATGGCTGACTGGCGATAGGCGGAATATTGCCTGCCCCCCATAACGCGAGCCGAAGCAAACAGCTTCAGTTGATCACTCCATGCATAATCGGCGTCTGTCGTAAGCACCACGCCCCCATCCGCCGGGGTACAGAGCACGGCAATAGCCGGATCGAATGAGGTGCCGTCAAAGGAAAGGCGCATAAACAGGGTATCCTTGAGCAGGTTCTGCTGCTTGTAAACCTGATTGCTGGCGCCGATACCGCCATAAACCGTCCCGGCCGGGACACCGACGGCCAGTTTCTGCCACAGCGCCGTATTCATTTGCATCAACTCCCGCCACTGATTGCGGGATCATGCCGTATCATCATGCCATGCCTCCAGCAACAGGCTGTAGCCGCTCTCCCATGTCCATGAAGCCCCCAGCAAGGCAAGGAATCCGTGGCGATGCCTTTCGGGGGTGAAGAAGCCTGCTGCATTCATCATTCCGGGAACCGTATAGCTTGCGAGATAGCGCGCCGATGCATGCCACTCCAGATGTTCGCCATGCGTCGCACTTGCGCCGCCGCCAATGGAAACGCCTTCTCCTTCCCGCTGGTAGAGCAGTAAATGCATATCGCTGCTGCCCAGCAGCGCGGAATATTTCAGTGCGCCTTCATATGCCCCCTGTTGCGGGGTGAGGCCATCGAAACGCAGGCGATTGGCCAGCACGGCGGTGACTGCCGATTCGGCGGAGAAATACGCCAGTTCCAGCACGGGCACGCCCTCCAGATCGAAGCTGCGCAATGCCTGGCGCGGTTCGCGCTGAATCACATCCAGCGGCCGGTAGCCGTAACCGACACCCCAGTTCACCACCTTTTTTCCGATGCTCCCCTCCAGATCCGCCAGCGAAAAATCGGCATAGAGCTCGTTGATGGTGGCCTTCTCATCCGTATAGCCACCATCCGCCTGCTGTGTTGCATGCACCTGCCCCCGGAAGCTCAGCAACCCCTGTTGCATGTGCAGGTAAAGCTCCTGCCGCATGCGTTTGGCGGGCATCGGAGCAAACGCCTCGGGAACCGCAAACAGTGAGGAGGATGGCTGATCCTGTTGCCAGAATATGTGTGCGCCGATTTCTCCTTCCTCGCCATGAGCCGTGCCGATGCCCGCAGCCAGCAAGCCGGAAAACACGAGCAGTCGCCTAGTCCACATGGTTGCGAGCCAGATAGGCCGGGTTGAAATAACGATCTGGCACGGATACCGACTCGATGCTCCGATAACGAATCTCCGTTCGTTTCTGCTTCTGGATGCGATCTTCCATGACCATGGCAGTGATCATCTCCCTGCCGTTCAGCGAACCTGCGCGGTACGCCACACGCTTGGCAATGCGCCCCGATTTCAGAAACAGGTTGGCCTGAATCGGCCTGAAACCGTGCCGGGCGACCCACAGTTCGATCTTCTCGTAGGTCACAGCAGCACGCCTGGCTGTCAGAGTCAGCCTGATGGCAGGCGTATCGCCGACCATGGCGGCGGCATCCGCCACCTGCCCGTTGTAATCCTCCGACCAGACCATGGTACTGATATCGCCGATCGCCGCCTCACCCAGCAGCTTCTGCATCGGCGATATGCGTACCGGACGCCTCGATTTCGGCAGCAGCAGATAGAAACGCTCATCCAGTTGCAATGCCTTCTGCCCCTGTTCGCCGGGGCTTTTGAACAGCGCCAGCGAACGCCTGCCGGGTTTCATGTATACCGTATAAGTCTTGCGGCTCTCCATCTCTCCATTCCGGAACAACAGCACATCCAGTTCGACGCGGGTGTCGCCGTCGGGCTTTCTGAAGCCATCGGCAAGCGACAGTATCGTGGCGGCATCATAGGTCGCATCGGCGGAGGCGGCATGGAGCGCTGCGGGCTGGCAGAGCATGCCGATCAGAAGAAAGAATATGATTCTAGACATAGGCCAGCGCCTCCACGATGGGTCTTTTCACGCCGCTACGCGCCGCCAGAAATCCGCCAAGCATGGTGACCGCGACCATCATGGCGGCAACAAGCGCATAGGCCGTGGCGGAAAAATGGAGTATCAGCGGGTAGCCGACATTGCTGCCCGGCGGCGGAGGCATCATCACGTTGGCAAAGGGAAGCCAGACGGTCACTGCTCCGGCCAGTAAAACACCCAGCAGCGCGCCGATCAGACCAATAAACGCCGATTCCAGCACTAGATTCCACAGGATCTGGCGGGGAAATGCGCCCATCGCCGCCATCACTCCGATTTCGCGGGTGCGCTCTAATACGGCCATCGACATCGTATTGGCGACCGACAACAACACGACGATCAGGATAATGAGGCCCATGACGCCGAAGATCAGTTCGTAGAGATCGCGCACCTTATGATAGAAAAAGGCCAGTTCGTGCCATGCCCTGACATCCAGATCGGGATATTGCGCCTGCAATACGGGCAGCATGGCATCGGTCTGCTCCGTGCGATACAGATAGACGGACAGCGTGGATACGGCCTCTGTATTCAATAGCTCCTGAGCGGTTGCCAGCGACACGGTCAGCGCGCGCTTGTCCATCTCCGGCGAGCCGGTGGCCACTGTTCCGACAAGCCTGACATCCAGGCCGTTGAGCACGCCGTCACTGGTCGTGCCGAGCAGTGTCAGCACATCCCCCGGCTTCGCTTGCAGCGACCGCGCCAGATCTACACCCAGCATGACCTCCGGCATCCCGGCATCGGGATTGAGCAGCGACCCCTGACGGATATCCAGAAACGGTCCCTGGATTTCGAACTCATGTTCGGCATCCACGCCGTGACCGACGAAGATTTTCGATATCTCGCCGTTGGAAATCAGGTCGGAGAACTGAATGCGCGGCAGCACCTGCTTCACCTCCGTCACGGCCTTCAATTGCTGCTGAATAGCTGTCCACCGCTTCAGACCGTAAGCCATCGGCGAAGGCTCATCATCTTCAAAATAGCTGGCGTGAGAGACGATCAGGTGACCGTTCTGGCGGGCGCTCATTTCGCTCAGTGATTCAAAGGTAAACAGCATGTAACCGGCAAAAATAAGCAAGGCGGCGGAGCCGGTGCCGGCAATCATGGCGGTGGTGATGGAGCGACGGCGGTTGCGCCAGACATTCTTCCAGGCAAACAGCAACCACTTCATGACAACACGCCGTCGATTATGCGTTCAATGCGATCACAGTGGGCGGACATGCGCTCGTCATGCGTGGCAATCAGGAAGGTCACGCCCATGCCATGACAGAGGGACTTCATCAGCGCCACCATGGATTCGGCGGTGGCCGTATCAAGATTGGCCGTCGGTTCATCGGCGATGACCAGCGGCGGTTCCTTGACCAGCGCCCGGGCAATCGCCACACGCTGCCGCTGTCCGCCGGAGAGGGCATCCGGCAGGTGATGGCTGAAATCGGCAATGCCCACGGCATCCAGCATCCGCTCCACCCGTTCCTTTCTCCGGGCGGCAGGCATGCCCGACAACAGCAGCGGATACTCGATGTTTTCAAACGCGCTCATCACCGGGATCAGGCCGAAGTTCTGAAACACAAAACCGATCTCATCCCGCCTTCTTTTCACCCGCTCCCGCTCACCATGGCAGGGGCGTCCGGCCAGCAGCAGTTCTCCGTTATCGGGCTGGTCCAGCAAGCCGCAGATATTGAGCAGCGTACTCTTGCCGCTTCCCGAGGGTCCGGTCAGGGCGACAAATTCACCTTCCCCGATACGCAGGGACACCTGACGCAGCGCCGGTACGCGGGCGGAACCTTGCCGGTAGGATTTGGAGACCTGATTGCAAATCAGCAGCGGCGTTTTCATCTCTGCCCCCGATCCGCATCGAGCACGGCTTGCCGGAATGATGCAGGCGCGACCGCAAACTCCGGTACGCGGATGATCTTTTTCAGCAAACGCCTGCCCCTGTCCCGGCGATGAAAAATTGCATCGGGCATGTCGATAAAGGTTTGTGCGGCGATGAATTGCGTCCGGAGCATGAGAGGAACGCCATCAAGCATCGTTTCGCGATTCTTTTTTTCTGCCGTGCCCAGCGCCCGGTCAATCATCTCCAGGCCCTGTTCACCATAGTGCATCTTGCTCCACGGCATCCATGCCTCGCGAGCGTGCAATGCCGTACATGCCCCCAGATAGGCCAGATACACTGGATTGCCGGGTTCGCTACGGACAAGGCTTTCGAACTGCGCCGTAGCCCGGTCCAGTGCGCCGTCCTGTTCTTGCAAGGCTTGCATAAAAACGCTTCGCGCCTGCGCAAAAGCGCTTTCATCAGCATGGAGGTCTCCGGGGAACAACAGCACCAGGCAGAGAAAGAAAACAGGTGGTAATCGCGTGAGATTCATGTCGCCTCCTTGTTCGGGGATGGCGGCAACATAGGCGTTCAGTACATCGGCAGGCAATGACGTTGCGACGAACGGTGAAATAGCGCGATAAACAAACGGAAATCGCCCAATAACGCTGCAATTCACCACTCTTCTTATGGATGCCAAGTGGTCGCTCATATGCATCCATTGATATTGCATTTACAGGGAAACCCTCCATGACCGAATCATCAACAAGCCACCCGTAAGAGAGGGTCGCGTCAATTCAACGGATGACTGGTGGAAAACTAAGAGAGCTGACTACGCAGGCTTCACCGCGCCGATCTCCAGTAGTGCCTCCAGCGTATTGGCCATGCCTCGGTGTTCGATGATTTTTCCGTTCTTTACCCGGTCGATATTGACCGCATCAATGGAAACACGTTGATACGTTGGTGTCATACCCAGCCAGCGGCCTTCGTGCGTGCCGATAATGCTGATGTGGGTGACAACCTTTTCTCCTTCGGCAATCTGATCATGGATCACTACCTTTAGATCGGGATAGGTGGAACGAACTGCGCGGATGTGGCAGAGCATTCCATCGATGCCGACAGGCTCGGCGCTACTGTTGTGATCAATATAATCCGGAGCGATAAAATCGGCAGCCAAATGCTCCTGCCGTTTATTGATTACAGTTTCGATAAAATTTCTGACGAGCTCTTTATTCTTTTCCGACATGTGACTGCTCCCGATACCAATTATTATCATCTGTTATAAACTACATCAGGCATCCATCGCATTATCCATGCAATAAGCCGCCAGCGTTTGGTAATATAGGCATGCTTTCGCTTTTTTCCGGTAGCTGCATAAATTTGTTGCGTCGCTTTGGATGGCGGTGCCACCCAGAACAACCCTCGCCCTGAGCCTTGGATGTATCGACAAAACCAGATTGTATATCCGTAATGGTAATGACCAACCCCGATTTGCCAACGTTCCTGAACGAAAAGAAGCCAGACTTCCCGCATATCTCGCCTCGGCCGCACAATGCCAACAGGAGTGACAGCACGCTGTCAGTAGTGCCTGCGTACAATTTCCCGCAGTTCGATTTGCAAAGGAGGACATGATGCCGAACTGCGTATGGGAAATTGCCATATTTACCGTCAAGGAAGAATACATAGATTGCATCTCCGCGTTGAGGACAAAAACAACCAGAGCCTTGAGCGAACTTCCAACCTTACATGGATACAGTCGAAGAGGTAAGATTTATGGACCATTTTTGCTGTAATGCAACGAGCAAACATTTGCAAATGCGGTATCCGCGTGGGATGATGCGCGCATGGGGGAGTTGAGCAAACTAAAGGGCCTAGGGCCGAAATCGGAGCGATGCCTGAACGAGATCGGCATCCATACCGTGGCCGAGCTTAAAGCCATCGGCCCGATAGAGGCATTCGTTCGCCTCTGCAATGAAGGGCATATCAAGCCCAGTCTGAATTTTCTCTATGCGCTGGTCGGCGCGCTCGAAGATCGTTCGTGGCAGGAGGTTGCCCGCAACGACAAAACCCGGTTGTTGCTGGAATTAGAAGATTATCGGGAGCTGCGGATGATATTTTCCGAATCCGGTATGCGATAACGAAGATAGCGTCATCGCGGATGATCGCACCCAAGGAGACTGTCCGAGAATGGAAAGATTTACTGCGAAAAACCGGATATTGACCGATATTTTTGTTAAATAGCGCTGCTACTTACCGCCAACAGGTCGTATATTTGACTCAATCCCGCTATTTCTCGTGACGACTGACAAAGTCCGACAGACTTCCAGCCAGAGCGTCTGTGTCTATCGATATTAACGCTTCCACCGCATTGCTTGCGTGCTGTACGATCCGCTTTTGGAGTCATCGGACTCCCTTTTTTAGTTTCGCGAAAAACCAAAGGTTTATCCGATGACTCCATCTGCGTGACAGATAATTTCACTTCTACAGAAGTGGCACTGTACCAGGTTTTTTTTAGGATCAGTCTTCAGTTACAAAACGCAAACCATCACCCTCACACGATACATGCAGGCATTGCCCTGGCAGCACTTCGGAACCGATCAGCATGCGGGCAATGGGTGTTTCAAGCTGCTGTTGAATCACGCGTTTAAGCGGTCTGGCTCCATACACCGGATCATAGCCTGTCTCAGCCAGCCAGCGGCAGGCGCTGTCGTCCACCTTCAGGTGTACTTGTTGCTCTTCCAGTCGCTGTTGCAAACTCTCCAGGAAGAGGCGCACAACCTGCATAATATCCGCCTGGGTGAGCGGTTTAAAGAGTACCGTATCATCAATCCGGTTAAGGAACTCAGGGCGGAAATGTTGGCGCAGCAATCCCATCACCTTGTTGCGTGCTTCTTCAGTAATATCGCCTGACGCAGTAATACCATCCAGCAGATATTCGCTGCCGATATTACTGGTCATGATGACGATACATTGATGAAAATTGACCGTGCGACCATGAGAATCCGTCAGTCGTCCGTCATCCAGCAACTGCAACAACACATTGAAGACATCAGGGTGCGCTTTTTCAATTTCATCCAGCAGCAACACGCAATAAGGCTTACGCCGCACAGCCTCAGTCAACTGGCCGCCTTCATCGAAACCAACATAGCCCGGTGGTGCGCCGACCAGCCGCGAAACAGTGTGCTTTTCCATGTATTCACTCATGTCAATGCGCACCATGCTGTCTTCCGAATCAAACAGATTGTGCGCCAGCGTGCGGGCCAGTTCAGTTTTACCAACGCCGGTTGGCCCGAGGAACAGGAAAGAGCCAATGGGGCGGCGCGGATCCTTGATACCAGCGCGTGAACGCAGCACGG
>WFOJ01000127.1 GCA_015488125.1 Mariprofundaceae bacterium | reverse complement strand
CAGCGCCGACGTACCTTCCCCCTCCCGTTCAGCACAGGCCAACACCTGCGCCGCCTGCCGAACACAACGATACCCTGAAGCGGCTGCGCCAGATTCTGTCGCATTTATCGCCTGACCGCGTGAAAGCATGGCAGCAGCGTTTTATACGCAAGCGGGATGAGGCTGAGAAGGCCTCCAAAATTGCCTTGCAGCGTTATTATGATCAACTGGTTGCATTATGCCAGCAGATCATCGATAAAAAGCGGGAGGAGACGCGATGAATCCCTGGAAACCTGTACTGATTGCCCTGTTGTGTCTGGTATCAATGCTGAGTTGGGCCAATGATGCCTTGCTCGACAGCGCCCTGGAGGCGCTGGTGGAAAGCAATGAACCAAAGGAAACCGCTGTGCCCGCTGCACCTGCAACGACCACCGCCAATGATATGGTGAAAATCAGCCGCAGCGATCTCAATGCCTGGATGCAGCAACAGCAGCTACAGGCGCAGGTGATCACCAATCAGTCTGATAATCAGCTGTGGACAGTAGGTGTGCTCAGCGTGGTGTGGCTGATCACGTTCACCATGCTGCTTGCCTTTATGCGCCGTCAGCGCTGTTCGGATTACGTCAATGCGATTGGCCTGAACCTGATTATTTTTGCCACCATATTTATGGTACTGGTCGTGGAGACGGATCAACAATTAACGGCTGGTGCCGGTATTCTCGGGGCAATTGCCGGTTATTTGTTTCGTTCCATGCAGCATGACTCGGAGCATAAAAACCACAGCAGCGAGAAGGCCGACACAGAAGCTTCGTCAGTGTGAAATACGAGTAGGACTTCGCTTCTCATTCATGTGCTTTTCGCTTCATCTTACTTGGTTGTGCAGCACTTTTACAGGTGTAAAGCTGTCCTTCAATCGTGCGTTGTCAGTTGCGCACACAATAAGGTAGAATGGTGAGCGCTATCCCCGTAATGATCAGCGCACCAAGATGACTTATGAAGTAAGGAAACACACACAATGCAATGCCCGCGCCAAGGGGGATGAGCTTTTTCTGTTTTTTGCCATAGATCATATAGCCCATACCGATTCCACCGAATAAAACGCTCCACATCAATAGTGATATATCTTCTGTCATCGTACTTAGTTAAGCTCCGGGGCATCACCAATTGGATTTACCCTCATATCGTGGTCAGAAGCGTATGAACTATTATTATCAAGTACTCCGTTAGCCATTACAGAGGTGTTTTTCCGTATGCTTCAGGGATGTTCTGATTTTGAAACAGTGATTGCCGTGGATTGGCATCCCAGTCCCTGCTTTGGCGATCCAGGCCAGCCTGCAGGCGGCAGGCAGCAGCGTAGGCGATCATGGCAGCATTATCGGTACAGTAAGACAATGCCGGAAGATAGCAGGTGATATCCTGCTGGCTTGCCTGTTGTTGCAGATGCTGGCGTAGCTGATGATTGGCGGCAACACCGCCAGCTAGTACCACATGTGCAATCTTCTCCTGTTGGCAGGCACGCAGGGTTTTGTTGACCAGAACGTCGCAAATAGCGTTTTCCACTTCTCTGGCCAGATCGGCGTGACCCTGGGTATCATCCTGATCCAGGGTGTTGGCTGCATGCAGTACAGCCGTTTTAAGGCCGGAAAAACTGAAATCCAGGTTATCCTTGCGCAACATGGGGCGCGGCAGGGAAAAACGTCCGCTTCGCCCCTCTCTGGCCAGTGCGGAAAGGTGCGGGCCGCCAGGGTAGGGGAGGCCGAGCAATCGCGCTGATTTGTCAAAACATTCACCTGCAGCATCATCCAGCGTCTGCCCCAGCAGCCGATAGCGGCCAATGCCATCAACGCGCACCAGCAAGGTATGGCCGCCGGACACCAGCAAGGCAATCATGGGCATGGGCGGTAAATCTTCCTGCAGGCCAAAGGCCAGTATATGGCCTTCCAGGTGGTGAACCGGTAACAGTGGCAAACCATGCACCGTGGCTGCGGCCCGTGCGTAACTGGTGCCCACTAGCAATGCACCCATCAGGCCAGGGCCGCTGGTGACAGCAACAGCATCCAGTGCTTGCCAGTCGATCGCCGCCTGTTGCATGGCGGCATCCACCATGCGGGGCAGAATGCGGCAATGTTCTCGCGAAGCCAGCTCTGGCACCACGCCACCAAAACAGGCATGAGCATCAATTTGTGAGGCTAACTCATTGGCCAGCAAACAACGCTGCTGCGTATCGTAAATGGCGACACCTGTTTCATCACAGGAGCTTTCGATAGCCAGAATGCGCATCAGGCTGTGTCATCGTCTGTGGATGTTGCCACCAGTGATTTGAGCATGTCCTGGCGATAAAGGGCATTGATACGGCTGATCATCTGCGGCAAAATATTCAGTCGTCGTGGATTTAAGTGCATGCATAAGCCGGGTTTGCCTTCCGGGTTGTCGGGGATTTCACAGGCTTCCAGTGCCTTGATGTTGCCGCTGGTGATGGCATCGGAAAATTCTGCATTAAGACGGGCCAGCGCTGTATCGGAAAGCGCATGCTCCACGCGCAGCAGTACCATATCATCCAGGTAAGCAAAACTATGGTAGTTCAGGTAGTAATCACGAATATGATCCGCCGCTGCTGCCACTGAATCGGTATGAAACAGAAACTGGCGATCATCCACAGAAATCAGACCATCATCGGTCAGCCGACGAAGCCACGAATCAATAAACGGCCCCCAGTAATCATCACCGGGAGCCTCCAGCAAAACCACCGGAATGGGAGGGTTTCTGCCTGTTTGCAGCAGGGTTAGTGTTTCAAATGCCTCATCCAGCGTACCAAAGCCGCCGGCACAGAGCACCACAGCGCTGCTTTCCCGCAGAAAAAACAATTTGCGGGTAAAGAAATACTTGCAGTAAAAATGACGTGGAGAACCATCTACGACCGGGTTCGGGCGTTGTTCCATCGGTAGATTGATGTTGATGCCAAAGGAATCAAGAAACCCCGCACCTTCATTGGCGGCATGCATAATACCACCGCCACCACCTGTAATCACCATAAAGCCCGACTGCGCCAGGATGTGGGCGCAATTTCGCGCCTGAATACAGCGCGGATCATGCGATGGTGTGCGTGCCGAACCAAAAAAGGTAACCTTGCGTTTGCCCTTATAGGGGCGGAATACTTCCAGCCCCATGTGGATTTCGTGCAATACCGCTGTCATCATATGCATGTCATCCGCCGTGATTTCGGAATGAAGGACGGCCTGTAGGGCATGCTGTAATTGTTGGCGGTCGCTATCGTCCGCCATGTTTGAAGGCTCAGGATGCGCCATTCGCGTCCTGATGATCCGCTTTTTGTTCGTTTGACGTATGCTCTTTCACAGGAGCCTCAATAACGATGTCAATACGCCGGTTCATTTCGCGCCCACGTGCAAATTCATTGCTGGCAATCGGACGAACCTCACCATAGCCATAGGCTTTCAATCGATCTGGATCAATGCCAGCGGCGATGAAAAAGTCCATCACTGCTTCAGCGCGAGCCAGCGACAGCTTCTGGTTTTCCTTGATGTCGCCCTGATTATCGGTATGGCCATTGATGCTGATCTGGCGATCATCATAAAGGCTAAGTGCTTCCTTGACGCGGCCAAGAAACTCAAAGTATTGTGGATCAAGCTGCGTTTTGCCGGGCGCAAATTTCAGTTTGGTCAGGCGTAGCAGCATGCTGCCGTCAACACCGCTTTGAATTTCCACTTCACCCTTGTCGAATAATTGTTGCACGCTTTTTTTGCGTTTGTCTTCAAAGGTGAGACGCTCAATCTTGGCGCGGTAAGCATCTTTCATGGTGGCCAGTTGCTCGCTACAGTCAGCTTGCAGTTTGTTCCGAAGATCGGCCAGGGCTTTTGCTTCATGACGTTCAGCATCGCTTTTAAGTTTGTTGATGCGCGCCTCATAGTGTTTTTCCTGATCGTCAATTTTGTGACGTAACTGGCGTACGGCATCCAGCAAGGCAGGCATATTGAAATCGTCCGCCGGCGACGCAAGTTCCAGACCCAACGCATCGCCCAGTTCCAGACGCTGACGACGCGCCGCCAGCAGTAGTTCTTCATGGCTACCACTTTGCTTGCGCCATTCCTTAACCTGCAAGGCAATTTCAACAGCGCGTTTGGCCAATTTCAGTGCCAGCGCCGGATGCTCCGGCACCTGGGTAGCGATACCATCGCTGTAACGTTTCAGTGCAGCGTAGGCGTTTTTGGCATCCTGATACACAACAGGGGTATAGCTTTTGGCGTTCTTGTTGGCAGCGCTGCGCAGTGTTTGTTCCGTCTTGTTCAGCAGTACAGGGATGGCCGTGTTAATAGCATTGGTATAAGCAGCCCGTACACTGCCGGCACGTTGCTGGCTGACATTCAGCTTACCTTCGCCTGCTGCTCTGAACACTTCGCGAAGCGCCTTGTCTCCCTTGCTGATCCATACCGGAATTTCTTCAACACTGCGCGCATCCCGGGGGCTTACATTGGCTGCCGCTTCTTTGGCGGCTGCTTGTAAACGCAGCAGATCAGTAAACTTGCTTTTGATGAAGCGGGCGTTTCCCCAGCCTTCTTCCACAGCTTCCCTGGCTCGTTTCAGAGCTGTTTGTTCGCCATCAGTATCGCCCTGGTCAGCCGCCAACATGGCTGCGCCAAGATAAGCGCGGGCTCGTTCTACAGCCTTGGGTACCAGTTCGGCATCCGGTGATGCCTGTAATTGTTGTAGCTGTTTTTCAATTTCTTGCCGGTTTTCCAGCGCCTGCGCCGAAAAAACGCCCAGTGAACAGTAAATGAGTATCAGCCACAGGATATGGCGATAGCGGTTGTGAT
>WFOJ01000126.1 GCA_015488125.1 Mariprofundaceae bacterium | reverse complement strand
GATGGCAGCATGCCAATTGAACCGGTCAGCATGGAAGCCTCATCAGAAAGAATATCACCAAACAAATTGGTCGTGACAATCACATCAAATTGCTTCGGATTGCGCACCAGTTGCATGGCAGCATTATCGACATACATATGGGAAAGTTCGATATCCGCATATTCCTCAGCGTGCAACGCCGTGATCACAGTGCGCCACAACTCGGTTGATTCCAGTACATTGGCCTTATCCACGCTGCAAACACGACCAGAACGCAACCTCGCCGCCTCAAATGCCTTGCGAGCAATACGTTCAATTTCGGATGTTTTGTAACCCAGCGTATTAAACCCGTATTGCTGACCATCATCAAGCTGGCGAACACCTCTTGGCTGACCAAAATAAATCCCTGAAACAAGTTCGCGCACCACAAGAATATCAACACCTTCCACGACGTCCGGGCGCAACGTCGAAGCTGCCAGCAACTGCCGCTGCACTTTTGCCGGACGATAATTGGCGAACAATTCAAGGTCGGCACGAATCGCCAGCAAGCCTGCTTCTGGCCGTAACGGCTTATCCAGCGGCTCCCATTTCGGGCCACCGACAGCGCCCAGCAACACGGCATCACTGCCATGCACCAGCTTTTGCGTTGACGCAGGGTAAGGCGAGCCTTCGGCATCATAAGCCGCGCCACCGATATGCCCATATTCCCATTGCGCGTCAAAATCCGTCTGCTGGCGCAATACTTCCAGCACCTTGATGGCTTCTGCAACAATTTCCGGGCCAATACCATCACCAGGCAATACAGCAATTTTCAGTGTCATCCATCTTCCTTCGCTGGCCTTTGGCAGCCTGTTTAATCAATCGCTGACTTAACAGCCGCCAAAAAAGCATCCACATCCTTAAAATCACGATAGACAGAGGCAAAGCGCACATAAGCCACGCCATCCATCTCTCTGAGTTCATCCATCACCAGCGCTCCCAGTGCATCAACAGCAATTTCGCCATCCCCTGTGTCACAGGCGTGTTGCGCAATACGCTGCACCGCCTGCTCCAGCGCCTCAGCGGACACCGGACGCTTCTCCAGCGCCCGCGCCATGCCCCGACGCAGCTTATCGGTATCAAACGACTGTCGGGAGCCATCTTTTTTAATCACCATCGGCAAACGCATGTCAACGCGCTCCACCGTCGAGAAGCGCCTACCGCAACTCTCACACGAGCGTCGCCGCCTGACCGCCTTGCCCGCCTCTCTCAGCCGGGTATCAACAACCCTCGTTTCACCATGAGCGCAATAAGGGCAGTGCATTCAGTACCCCAGCCTGTACATCACGGACATCCAGGTCAGCGGATCAGTCCTGATAAATCGGGAAACGCTCCGTCAGCGCCCGTACTTCGGCAGCCACCTGCGCCTGAACCTCACCATCATCAGCCGCTTTAAGCACTCGCAGGATCAGCTTGCCAATGTGTTTTGCTTCATCCTCCTTCATACCCCGGGTTGTAATCGCCGAGGTTCCGATGCGAATGCCGCTGGTGACAAACGGCGATTCCGGGTCAAACGGAATCGTATTCTTGTTGGTGGTGATACCGGCAGCTTCCAGCGCTTCTTCGGCAAGCTTGCCGGTCAGTCCCTGCGGACGCACATCAACGCGGAACATATGACACGCCGTGCCGCCGGAAACAATGCGCAAACCACCCTCAGCCAGCACGGCCGCCATGGCTTTGGCATTGGCAATGACCTGCTGCTGATCAGCCCGGAACAGGGAACCGGCCGCTTCACCAAGCGCCACCGCCTTGGCCGCAATCACATGCATGAGCGGCCCGCCCTGAATACCCGGAAAAATACGCGCGTTAATCGTTTTGAACAGCTCTTCATCGTCGGTGAGAATCATACCGCCACGCGGCCCGCGCAGGGTTTTATGCGTTGTCGTGGTAATCACATGCGCATGACCGGCAGGCGAAGGATAAACACCGGCGGCAATCAGACCGGCATAGTGCGCCATATCCACCATCAGCAAAGCGCCCACAGAATCAGCAATCTGACGCATACGGGCAAAATCAATCTGCTGTTCATAAGCTGAGGCACCGCCAACAATCAGTTTCGGACGATGAATCTCCGCCATTTTCTGCATCACATCGTAATCAATCAGCTCATCCGATTCACGCACGCCATAAGCCACCACATCGTAAAGCCGCCCCGAAAAATTCACGGGTGAACCATGCGTCAGATGGCCACCATGCGATAAATCCATACCCATGATCACATCGCCCGGCTGCAATACCGCCATATACACGGCCATATTGGCCTGCGAGCCTGAATGCGGCTGTACATTGGCATATTTCACGCCAAACAGTTCACAGGCCCGCTGTTGCGCCAGCGCTTCAGCACGATCCACATGCTCACAGCCACCATAGTAACGACGGCCAGGATAGCCTTCTGCATACTTGTTGGTCAGCACTGAACCCTGCGCCTGCATCACTGCCCGGGAGACGATATTCTCACTGGCAATCAGCTCCAGCGTATGACGCTGCCGGCCTAACTCTGCATCAATAATGCTATTAATCTCTTCATCTGCCAGATCAGCATCAAAAAAACGGCGACGTTCCGTCATCCATTACTCCTTAATGAACAGGG
>WFOJ01000125.1 GCA_015488125.1 Mariprofundaceae bacterium | reverse complement strand
TGCAATTGACAGCGGCGTTCTTGCGGGCGCAGGGCTTATCGGTGCGAGTGACGCGACAACCGGGCGCCACACCGTTAGGGGCGGAGTTGCGCCGTTTATTGCTTGACCCTGGCTGGCAACCGGTGGCTGAAGCTGAATTGTTTTTGTTCCTCGCTGACCGGGCGCAACATGTGCGTGCGTGCATCGCGCCCTGGCTGGCAGCAGGGGACTGGGTGCTTTGCGATCGCTATTCGGATTCGACCCTGGCCTATCAACTGGCAGCGCGCAAGCTGGCAGCACGGGGCGAGGATTTATTGCCCATGCTGCGGCTGGCGGAGTGCGGCTGTCAGCCGGATCTGACCTTGTGGCTGGATTTGCCACTGGTGCAGGCCATGCATCGTGCCATGGCGCGACATCAACAGGATCGCCTGGATGCGGAACATGCGGATTTTCACCAGCGCGTTTATCATGCTTTTATCGCCTTGCATCAGCAATATCCGCAACGCATCAACAGAATTGATGCCAGCGGCAGTGAAGCCGCAGTACAGCAACGGATCCAACAGTGTCTGCAAACGCTGCTGCCATAAGGCGACCGGTCGGCTTTGCGGCGGTGGAGGCGCGTTTTCACGCGGCCTTGCAACAACAGTCCATGCCGCATGCCTGGCTGTTGCACGGGCCGGAAGGCATTGGCAAGGCGATGCTGGCGCGAACGCTGGCGGCGGACTGCCTGTGCGAACGGCAGCATATCGCCTGCGGCGCCTGTCAGTCCTGCCTGATGATGGCCGCCGCATCGCACCCCGATATGCATCTTGTGCAGCGCCAGTGGAAGGCGAAGAAAAAAGCTTTTCAGCGCGACATCAGCATTGATCAGGTGCGCGCCTTGCTGGCAAAACTGAGCCTCTCGACAAAGCTTGAACACAGCTACCGGCTGGCGGTGATTGATGCGATTGATGAACTCAACCCTCAGGCCGCCAATGCCCTGCTAAAACATCTCGAAGAGCCGTTGCCCGGCAGTGTTCTGTTGCTGGTGTGTCATGATGTGAACCGGGTATTGCCGACGATTCGCTCGCGTTGCCTGTTGCAGCATTGCGCGCCGCTATCGGCAGCGGATGGTCGCCATGTGCTGCAAGGCATGGGCTTTGCGGAACATTTGTTGCCGCTATTGCTGCGCTGGGCAGATGGTCGGCCAGGGCTTGTGACGGCCTTGCAGGATAACGACGCGGCCATGCAGGCGGCGCAGGCGCTGGATCAGCTGGCGCAGGAACTGGCAGGCTGTGATCTGGCGAACATGCAACAACAACTGGAACAGGCGATCAAACAACTGCCGCCTGCGCTGATCGCCCGTATTCTCTATTGTGCCGTGCGTCCGCAACTTGCGCATGCTACCGGGTCATACGAAAGCGCATCGCAAACGCTTGCGGCGATGATGGCTATCTTGCGCTGGCCGCAGGAGCTAAGGCGGCATAGCTTGCGGCCATTACCCGCCCTGTTTGCCCGCCTGTTGCATTTGCGTCAGACGCTGCGCCAACTCTCCTGATGGTGAAGCAAGTGGCATCGCACGGCCTGTTGCGCGTGCTGGCTAAAGTGGCTTCATGGACCATGCTGTCGCGTGTGCTGGGTTTTGTCCGCGATATTTTACTGGCCCGTTTGCTGGGTGCTAGCATGCTTGCCGATGCGTTTTTTGTGGCCCTGAAATTGCCCAATTTTTTCCGTCGTCTGTTTGCCGAGGGGACGCTGACGGTGGCACTGGTGCCGGTGCTGAGTGAAGAGCGGCAAAAAAGTGAGGAAGATGCCCGCGCTTATCTGAATGCACTGGCCGGTTTGCTGTTGCTGGCGTTGTTGGTGTTCACTGTCGGCGGTATTGTTGGCATGCCCTGGCTGTTGCTGCTGTTTGCCCCCGGTTTTCACGATGAACCGGATCGCTGGCAACAGGCTTTGCATCTGGCGCGCTGGATGTTCCCTTATCTGGCCTGTATTTCACTGGCGGCCATGTCCTGGGCGGTACTGAATTGCTACCGCAAATTCTCGGTGGCAGCGGCTTCTCCGGCTTTGCTGAATGTGGCGCTAATTATGGCGGCGATCGGCCTTGCGCCATGCATGGAAAATCCGGCAGAGGCACTGGCTATTGGCGTGGTGGCGGGCGGTGTGTTGCAACTTGCCATTCAGTTTCCGGCGTTGAAGGCGATTGGTTGGGTGCCCAAACCGTGCTGGCGCCCACGTTTGCCGGCGATTGGCGCAACCATGAAGCTGTTTGGCCCGGCGGTGGTCAGCATTGCCGCAGTGCAGATCAATATCCTCGTTGGTACCATTCTGGCCACGCTGCAACCTGTGGGCGCCGTTTCCTACCTGTACTATGCCGACCGGCTGGTGCAATTGCCGTTGGGCGTGTTTGGCATTGCCATGGGCACAGCACTGTTGCCTGCCCTGTCGGCGCATGTCGCGGCCGGGCGTGATCGCGAGGCTCGGCAGGAACTGGGCATGGGCTTAAGCTGGCTGAGCTGGATCGTGCTGCCTGCCGTGGTCGGTTTGTTGATGCTGGCCGAACCCCTGGTCACCACGCTGTTTGCGCATGGCGCATTTGCTGCTGCTGATGCGGCAGCGACAGCGCAGGCCTTGCAAGCCTATGCGCTTGGCTTGATGGCGTTTTGCTGGACGCGGGTACTCTCCACCGCCTGTTATGCCGAAAAAGATGCCAAAGCGCCGATGTATTATGCCGTGTTCAGCGTGATCAGCAATATTGTGCTGTCGCTGTTGTTGATGAAGCCGCTGGGCTATGTCGGTCTGGCACTGGCTACGTCCATTGCATCGTGGCTGAATGTGGCTTTGCTATGGCAACGCTTTACAGCGCAGCAGGGTGGGGGAGAGGTTCTCGATCGCCCGGCACTGCAACGCATGATTCAGGCTGTGTTCAGCTCACTGCTGATGGGGGCGTATTTGTGGATGTTGATGCAGGGCTGGGACTTTCCAACCGTAAAGTGGAGGCAGTGTCTGTGGTTGCTGGCTGCCGTCGGTGGCGGCGCCGTGGTGTATTTCCTTGGCTCCCGTGTCTGGCCTCTGAACAAGGCAGCCACCTGAATCGGCTTTGCTGCACTGCCGGGCGAGCGATCAGTTCAGCAGAAAGTGCGTGGCCAGGCCAAGAAAGGCGCAGAAACCGACCACATCAGTGACAGTGGTCAGAATAGTGCCGCTGGCCAGTGCCGGGTCGATATGCAGGCGTTGCAGGGTTAACGGAATCAGAGCACCGGCCAATCCGGCGGCCAGCAGGTTAATCAGCATGGCAGCGGCAATAATCATGCCGAGCATAGGCCCGTTCTCGGGGAACCAGATACTGGCAATCAGCCCGATCAGTGCAGCAAAGGCAATGCCCGAAACGAGGCTCACTGATACTTCCTTGATCAGCGCCTGCCGACTATTGGCCAGGGTGATCCGGCCAAGCGCAATCCCGCGTACAATCACCGTCAGCGTCTGGGTGCCGGCGATGCCGCCCATGCTGGCCACAATCGGCATCAGAATCGCCAGTGCCACCACCTGCTCGATGGCAGAAGAAAAACGGGATACCACAAAGGAAGCAAGAATGGCGGTCATCAGATTGACTGCCAGCCAGACACCGCGCCGACGCGCTGTCGTCAGTACAGGTTCGGTCATGTCATCATCATCGCTTAACGCGGCCAGACGATACATATCTTCCGTGGCTTCTTCCTGGACGACATCGAGAATATCATCGGCCATGATGCGTCCGACAAGAATGCCGTTTTCATCGACCACAGGCAGTGCAAGAATCTGATACTTCTCAAACATGCGCACGACCTCTTCCTGATCCTGGCCAGGTGTGGCACGCGGAAAACGACGCTCGACAATACTGCTGACGCGCACATCCGGTTCATGTAACAACAGCGTTTGCAGGGTGAAGGCACCGATAAACACATCTTCCTGGTCAACCACATAGACATAGTTCAGGTTTTCAATATCGCGTCCCCAACGACGCAATACAGCAAGCACCCGGCGAATTTCCCAATCATGGCGCACCTTGAATAACTCAGCCTGCATCAGGCCGCCGGCGCTTTCCTCATCGTAGGCCAGTAGCGGCTCAATGCCCCGCCGCTCCTCAGGTTCCAATTGTTCAATGACCTGCGGGATCAGCTCTTTATCCACGGCCTGGAGCAAATCCGTGGCATCGTCAGAATTCATATGCTCCATGACATCACTGATGCGCTCCGGCGGTAAAGTCGCGAGAATATCAGCCTGCAGGGGTTCTGGCAGTTCAATCAGCGTTTCCCCCAACAGTTCCTGAGGAATCAACTGAACCAGGGCATCCCGCTGGCTTTCCTTGCAGGCCAGCAACAATGAAGCCCGTTCGTTCGGATGCAGCTTCGCCAGTGTTTTGGTGGCTCTGTCCGGATTGACACTGGCCTGTCGAAGAATTTCTGAAGGCCGGGGCAGGTTATGGTGTTGTTTCATGTGGTTGTTATTTCCTCACTACAGGCCAGAACATCGGGTTGTGTTGCTGTCTCGTATCGTTTGCCGCTGACTCCGACGACCAGCTATGCTGGCAATCGTGGCATGTTTTATGTGTACGGCAATAGCCTGTATGCATCTTGCAGGACAGGCTGTAATATTTCACTATTATAGGGTAATTTTTACGATTGACAAAGGGGTTGGTGTGTCGTCGGGTGAGGGTATGTACAGGTGATGATGTGATCAAGGGAGGTTCCAGGTTGTACAAGTGTCCTCAATGTGGTGCTACTGACATTGATCGCGTTCATCGTTCATGGTGGATGCGCCTGTTGCCCGCCTCACGATGCTATTACTGTCACCAGTGCCAGCGTCGTTATCTCGTTATATTTCATGGCTTCCGTGTTCCTTTGCGATAAACTTTTTGGCCCCGACCGACTCCTGGTTGCATTACAAGGTTGATGCTCTTGAGCAGTGGTAATTAGACCTCTCCGGTCAACAATGCATTGAAGGGTTGATATCGGTGGTGATGCAGCTATCCTGAACCTTGCTTTTGAAGGTTGGAGGGTATTATGCCATGTCAAACGCTGGCCAACAAAATCTGGAGTGTTGCTGACACCCTCCGGGGTGATTTCAAACAATCCGAGTTTGGGCGAATCATTCTTCCCTTCGCTGTTCTGCGCAGGCTGGAGTGCGTGCTTGAACCCACCCGCGATGAAGTTATTGCCCAATATGAAGCGATCAAGGCGGATGGTCTTGATCTTGATCTGATTCTGCCCGGCGTGGCGGGCGCCACCTTCTACAACACATCAAAGTTCTCGCTTGCCACACTGGGTTCCACAAGCACGCGCCAAAATCTTGAAGCATATATCAGCGGCTTTTCCGCCAATGCCCGGCAGGTGTTCGATGCATTTGGCTTTGAAGGCTGGGTGGCCAAACTGGATGCCGCCAATCTGCTCTATGAGGTGGTGAAAGGTTTTAAGGGCTTTGACCTCCATCCGAATCGTGTCTCCAATCATCACATGGGCATGGTGTTTGAACATTTGATCCGAAAATTTGCTGAATCAGCCAACGATACTGCCGGAGAGTTCTACACACCACGCGATGTGGTGCGACTGGCCACCACCCTTGTCTTTGCGACCGATCATGACGCGCTGGCGGAAAAAGGCGTGGTACGCACGATCTACGATTGCGCCGCCGGCACAGGCGGCTTTCTTTCGTCTGCTATCGAGCAGGTGTCGGAGTGGAACCCGAACGCGCGGCTGATCCCCTATGCGCAGGAGCTGAACCCGGAAACCCATGCCATCTGTGTGGCGGACAAGCTGATTCAGGGTTATGACACGCGCAATATCAAGCAGGGAAATACGCTTTCCGATGACCAGCTTCCACATGAGCGGTTCGACTACTGCCTGGCTAATCCGCCCTTCGGCGTGGACTGGAAGAAGGTGCAGAAGCAGGTCGCAAGCGAGCATCGCGTCAGCGGTTATGACGGGCGCTTCGGGCCGGGACTGCCGCGAGTGAATGACGGTTCGATGCTGTTTCTGATGCACCTGCTCTCCAAACGCAAGCCAGCTTCGCAGGGTGGCACACGCATCGGCATCGTGCTTTCCGGCTCGCCCCTGTTCAACGGCGGTGCAGGCTCGGGCGAGTCGGAGATTCGCCGCTGGATTCTGGAGAACGACTGGCTGGAAGCGATCATCGCCTTGCCGACGG
>WFOJ01000124.1 GCA_015488125.1 Mariprofundaceae bacterium | reverse complement strand
TCACGATCGTTAAACGAGGTGTTGAGTACAACAGGAACGCCTGTTAACGCATCCATTTCGCGCAGCAGGCGGTGGTAACGCGGGTTGCTTTCCTGATGCACAGTCTGGATGCGGCAGGTTCCGTCGATGTGAACCACGGCGGGAATGGCATTCTTTTTTTCAGGGCGCACTTTGAATGCGCCCAACATGTAGTCGCATATGCTCGGTGTGATTTCGGGCAACTCAAACCAGTCATGCGCTTTCTCTGCCAGTACGCTAGGGCAAAAGGGACGAAAGCGTTCGCGGTGCTTTACCTTGACATTGATTCTGGCCGTCATTTCCTGATGACGCGGATCTGCCAGTAAGGAGCGGTTGCCCAGTGCCCGTGGTCCCAGTTCCATGCGCCCCTGAAACCAGCTTACGACCTTGCCTTCCATCAATAAGCTTGCCGTCACGGATTCGATCTGCTCATGGTAGGTCGCATCAAGAGCGTGCTGTTTAAGTACTTGCCTGATTTCTTCATTGCTGTATTCCGGCCCCAGGTAGGGACTGCGTGAAACGCGTCTGCGCGGTTGGTCAAGACTGTGGTGATACACAAGGTAAGCGGCTCCGACGGCTGTTCCTGCATCGTTGGCCGCAGGCTGAACGTAAAAATCATCAAAAACCCGGGCATTGCTCAAATAGCCATTGGCAACGCAGTTAAGCACCACACCGCCTGCCATGCACAGGTGTTTGGCGTGCGTTTTTTCGCGGATGCTTTTTGCCAGCCGGATCAGTATATCTTCAGTGGCAAGCTGCAAGGCGACGGCAATGTCCGCATAGGCTTGTGTTGAGCCGGTTATTTCGGTTACTGGTTCTGTTCTGGCAGGCAGGCCAAACAACTGCTCCAGTGGCGCACAATCACCGTTGCGCAAACGCACAATACCGTCATCGACGCTGAATGTGCCATCTTCATGGATGAGTAGAATCTGCTTGAGTTTTTCGTCAAAAACGCCGGGCTTACCGTAGGATGACAAGCCCATGGTTTTGGCGGCCTCATAGACAGTAAAGCCGAGGTATAACGAGATTTTCTCCCACAACAGTCCCAGAGAATGTGGGTAATCCAGGTGGGATATTGTCTTCAATCGGTTTCCTTGCCCGTGGTAAAGCGTGGTGGTGTCAAATTCTCCGATGCCATCAATTACCAGTACCGCTGCGTCAGCGTGGTTCGAGACAAAAAAAGCACTGGCTGCGTGGCAGTCATGATGATTCAAGACGTGAAATGTGCCGGAAAATCCCATTGCTTCCAGTTTATTTTTCACATTGACATTGGAGCGGTAAAAGATTTCTTCCCCTTCTTTTGTGCCAAAGTCATGCTCAGGGATGAAGTAGGATGCGACAAAGTTTACATTCTTTTGCAGCCGTCGTTTGGCGTTGAAGCTGTAGGCAATATGCTGAACATCGGCAAGGCTGTTCAGTCCTGCATAACGCAGGCAAAAATTCATGGCCTGTAACGGTAGTTCGTCTGCATTGTGCACGCTGGCGCTTTTGGCATGCTTGATGCGGTTAAAACGTTCTTCTTCTGCCGCAGCCAGCAGCTCGCCATCAGCGAGAATGCAGGCTGATGATTCATGGTAGGCACAGTTAATTCCCAGAATGTACAGCGTCATCACTTCCCCTGTTTTTCCGATGATTTTCTTCTTTGGTGACTTTTCTCAGTGGTATCATGGCATTGCTGATCCCTGCGATCAATCCTGTCTGACTTAACAAAAGCGCGGAAACGATGCGGATATGAAGAAAGTATGCTGAAAAAATGGTTGCCGCGCCAGGAATGACATTGAAAACCCAGGCATATCTCAGGTTATTGTTGAGTTCACAGGAGAGTTGTAACAAATCGCTGAGACGCGACAAGGTACCATCCATCAACACGATTTGTGCCGTATCAGTGGCGACCGATGTCGCGCCACTCATGGAAATGGACACATTGGCTTTTTTCATGGCAATCGTGTCATTGACGCCATCGCCGATGAAGCAGACTTTACGTCCTTTGGCTTGCAGTTCCTCAACGATCTCAGCCTTGTTTTGCGGCAAAACGTCATAAAAGTAATCATCCATTCCCAAAGTTGCGGCCAATTTTTTGGTTGGTTCCCGATGATCACCCGAGACTATCGCCAGATGCTTTGCACCATATTGGCGCAAGTTTTTCAGCAAATCCTCCACTTCTGGCCGGATGGACGCGTGCATCTCCAGCATGCCTGCAAATTCACGGTCAACAGCCACCATAATCAGTGAATGTCCAGCGGCATAAGCCTGCCGTGCAGCAGCATCCATGGTTGACGGCAGTTCAATACCCTCTTTGGCCATAAAGCGATGGCTACCGACCTGAACAAGCTTGCCGTCCAGACGTACGGCAATGCCATAGCCAATGCTATAATTAGAGTCTTCAACATCGGGAAGCATGATGTTTTCAGTATTAGCCTTGTTGATAATGGCGCGGGCAATGGGATGTTTGAGTTTGTGCTCCGCCGCTGCTGCGAAGGTGAGTATATCGCGCTCATTATAAGTATCCAGATACACATGAATGCCTCCAACATGTGGTTCTTCAGCAGTCAATGTACCTGTTTTATCAAACAAAAAGGTGTCAATATCCGGCAGGTCTTCCAGCACTCGCCCATCTTTGATCAATATTCCCTTGTGGGCAGCGATGTTGAGGTAGTTCAGCGTGCTCAGTGGCGCAACAATGCGAATATTCTGCGCTATATGACCATTGAGGATGACAACCGTTCCCACTGCACCAAGCCAGGGCATGGAAGCAAAGGCCAATGCCAACACGGGAATATTCCATTGATCGGCCCACTGTTCGCCCTTAAGTTGCGTATTGGTTTTGAAATTGATAGCGTGATTCAACAACTCGGTGATTTTCGCCACCGTTGTTTCGTCACCGGAAGTGCTAACCTGAATCCGTAAGCGACCACTCATGAGCTGGGTAGCGGCAAACACCGTATCACCAATCGTTTTTTCTGCCGGCTGGGATTCCCCTGTCAGTGCATGCTGATCCACGGTGGCCATGCCCTCAACGATTTTTCCGTCAACGGGAATCACATCTCCTGTATTGACGATGACGATATCACCACGTTCCACCTGAGCCAATGGCAGTTCTATCTCTACACCATCTTTTAATACCCAGACATGATCAGGCTGTTGTGTGAAAATATCCACGATGCTGTCTCTTGATTTTTTCTCGGCGTTGCTGATCACGAACGAAGCGCTATGCACCAGACCAACGGCAAAAGATGCCGTTGCCAGATTACCCAAACCCAGAGTCATAAAATCAGCAATACCATACAGCACATAGCCATCGATTTTTTTCTTCTCCAGCAATGATCGTTCAATAATACGTAAATACGGCATCGCCGTATAGGTAAAACCGACCAACATAAGTGGCAAAAAAATAGGATTGACACGGCTTAAGAATGATAAACCAACAGTCATGCCGCTGGCTTTCATGTAATGCAGGTGCGTGCAGCTTGGTTCTTCATGATCAGTTTCGCGAATCGCACTGCTATCAGTCGGCGCCACTTTTCTTTTTTCATGGATTCTTTTTACCGCATAACTGGCAAAAACAAACTCAACACCAAATAAAAACATAATGCGGAATTAAATCTTTTCCCAATATTGTTCAGGCATTTCCACACTCATTTTCAGTGCGCCCATGCAACCGCAAAACTCGGCATCCTTAACGCATACAGCATTGCCGCCGCCATAGGCATCGAGGCTGCGGATGATGGCCAGATCCAGACCCTTCAATCTGGAACCGCCGCCGGCAAGAATAATGTTGTTGCGCAGCCGTTCCTGAAAATCAGGGTCAAAGGTTCCCACCATCTCCTGAATGGCTGCGCAAATGGGTTCCGCCAGTTTCAGGCAACTTTGATGCAAAACAT
>WFOJ01000123.1 GCA_015488125.1 Mariprofundaceae bacterium | reverse complement strand
GCCAGCTTTTCATTGGTGGTATTCAGTCGCGCCTGTGTTTTTTTTATTTTTGATTCCGCCCGTTTAAGCGGCGCACTGAAGCGATCAAGCAGCGCAATGGGCACTTGCAATGGATTTGTTTCCATGGTATCCTCACCGGATGAACATGTGGGTTATCATTTTTATTCTCGTACTGGGCACTGCCGGCATCGTTTTTTTGGCTCTGATGTTGATTGGTGGCGTGATGCTGATCATGTCAGTCTGGGCCGGATACCCGCCGAAAATTCCGCCACACGACCGCGCCATCACGGGTGGATCAAGCGGGACGACGAGGATCACTGACGCTCCAGCATCAGCGCATGCCGGCCAGATCACCCGGCGCGTGATCGCCGCATAGCTCGATCAGCCGCAGCATTGCGCGGCATATCATCCGGCATGCTGATCAGATCCGCCGCCAGCGATTCACGGACGCGCAGGCGGGAATTCGGGGCTGAAAGCCCCTCCTACGGAGAATGCGCAGCATTGTAGGAGCGGCCACTGGCCGCGAATGGAGCTGTTGATCTGGCCCTTTTCAGATGTTTTTTTATCGCTATGATTCGCCGTCTTCTCGAGGCAGCAATGCTCTGTGTTTATGTTGCGGAGAAAATGCCGATGTAGCTCAGCTGGTAGAGCAGCTCACTCGTAATGAGCAGGTCGTCCGTTCGAATCGGATCATCGGCTCCAGATTCCAGGCTGTTGGGATGTTAAGCCTCTGGCGATAGCCAGAGCTTTTGGTTTTGCCTGTATTTAAGCCGCCCTTGCAAAGAATCCATTATCGTGGTATATCTTGCCGAATGTACACGTGGGTTATTATTTTCGTAAGCACTATCGCGCTTGTCGGCATTGCTTTTCTAGGAGTCTGTCGGACTTTGGCAATCGTCACGAGAAATAGCGGGATTGAGTCAAATATACGACCTGTTGGCGGCGAATAGTAGCGCTATTTAACAAAAACAGGGCGAATATTTGGCCAATATCCGCTTTTTCGTAGTAGATTGATCAAAGCCCGACAGACTCTAGCCTTGATGGCTGATCGGCTACGTCATGATTCTTCTCAATCCTGGCAGCATGCCACCCGTTCCGCGTGGCGATCGCTCCCTTCCACGCGGCAACGCCCGTCGTTACGACGAGGATCACTGACGCTCCAGCATCAGCGCATGTCAGTGAGGTATCACAAGTATCGACTCACCGTACGGCGGTTGTTCCGTTTCGCCGGAGCGTCGTCGTAAACTCCGTTGCTGGTTGGAACCATGAGCACTCATTGCCACATGCCGAAAGTTGCAGTGTTAGCAAGGGGATGGTTATGTCCGAGATTTTAGCGCTGGTTATCGTGGATATATTTTTCATGATCGTCGCAGGCCTGTTATTCTTGTTGGCGCACACGATTCGCGAGATAATGGCCGAGCATGGCATGGGCGGCATCATCAGCATGATCGTTATTGTCATCGTGTTTAGCGCTGGCGGTCGCCTGTTCTGGTATTTCGTCACCATCAATGAGGGATCAATCCCGTAAGGCGGGTTTCGTGCCTACCCAAACTAACACCTCAAAAATAAGAGCGGGTTACTTGTTACCAAGGGACTGTCGAATTTTGGCAAACCTTTGTTAAGTCGTGCTGCTATTTGCCGCTAACAGGTCGCCTGTTTGGCTTAATCCCGCTATTTCTCGTGACGACTGCCAAAGTCCGGCAACCTCCCTGGCAATCATGATTACACTGTAAACGATACACCGCAGCCACACTCACCTTTCTTGTTCGGATTATTAAACACAAATGCTGAAGACAAAAGGTCCTGCTGGTAATCAATCTGCAAGCCTTTCAGCGCCATTTCATACGATGGTGCATCGACGTAAATCACGATACCGTCCTGCTCATAACGCAAATCGTTTTCAGCCGCGCCATCAGCGTAGTCAAATACATATTCCAGACCGCTGCATCCAGCCTTTTTGACCGCAAGACGCATCGCTGGTCGTTTTTCGCTGGCAAGTTGTTGCCGCAACCGGGCAACAGCCGCTTTGGTTAATGAAATATCACATGTCATGATGTTCTCCTGTCGGGTGCTTGCATTCTCTTGCGCTGCTCGCAATCATACCGCGATGATGAAAGTTTTTCTTGCTCTGCTTATGCTCTCACTCAGCGCCTGCGCAACGGCACGCAATGATTTCGATCCGCTGCAACCTGTAAACCGTGCAACATATGCGGTCAATGACGGCCTTGACAAAGTATTGCTCAGGCCGCTGGCCAAAGGATACACGGCTGTGACCAGCAAGGGGCTGCGAACGGCCATCTCCAATTTCTATGATAACGCTACTTACCTTAACACCGTATTAAACAGTTTTCTGCAAGGCAAGGGCAAACAGGGGTTCAACGATCTGGAACGTTTCCTGATCAATTCAACCGTTGGCATGCTGGGGTTTGCCGACGTCGCCTCATCCATCGGACTGGAGAAACATAACGAGGATTTTGGTCAGACACTGGCTGTGTGGGGTGTGCCTCAGGGCGCTTATATTGTTTACCCTTTTTACGGGCCAAATTCAGTGCGAAAAACCCCGGATTTCGTTACCTCAACTGCTACTGATGCCCTGTTTTGGAGCGCTTTTGTACTCTCTCCCCAGGTGACTATTCCTTTAACGGTGCTAAAATACGTGGATCTGCGTGCCCGCCTGGAAGATGCGGCTTCCATGCGTGATGATATGGCGCTTGATCCTTATATCTTTACCCGCGATGCCTGGCGGCAAAACCGCAATTACCTGATTTATGACGGCCATCCGCCAGCCATGTCTTCAGAAGAGGACGATCCTTTCGCGGAAGATGATATGTTTTCCTCCGAAGATTAAATACCCGTGAATAGCGATGAATGCGTTGCTTTCGCTTGATGAATTGGGTAGCAGATCGAGCTTGCGACGTAGTTGACTGTAATGTTTGGGGTCGATATTTGCTGCATCTGCATGTTTGAAAGGCAACGAGCAACCGTGTTCGAATGATTGCCATTCATCGGCATCTTCCTATCATGCTGCCATGATGCAGGAACAATGGCAGGAAGTGGCGAAACGCCTGAAAGAAAAACTCGAACCGGCGCGCTATGATGCGTGGGTTGCACCGCTACAGGTGGAGATGCGTGGTGGTATCTTGCATTTGATTGCGCCGGGGCGCTTCTTTCTCGATGGATTAAAACGCGATTGCGCCGACGATATACGTCGGGAAGTTGAGGCGGTTTTTGGCGCTGGCACAGAGATCTGCTACGGCGTTGGCGATGCTGTGGCACAACATGTACAGGCCGATGCTGACAGGGCCAGGCAGGATGAGCGAGCCGGGCGTGTCGATGGCAATATTGATTCGCGTTTCACCTTCGCTAACTTCGTTGTTGGTCCGAGCAATGAATTTGTTTTTGCCGCTTGCCAGGCGGTGGCCGAACGCCCGGGTGAACATTATAACCCGCTCTATGTGCATGGTGGGGTCGGCTTGGGAAAGACGCATTTGATTCATGCTGTCGCCAATGCGCTGATTCAGCAAAACCGCCACAGCATTGCCTATCGCACGGGTGAACGTTTTACCAATGAGTTGATCGAGGCCATTCGCACGCGTTCCACTCAGGCCTTCCGGGAACGTTATCGTCAGGTTGATGTGTTGATCATTGATGATGTGCAGTTTATTGAGGGGAAGACCAGCACCCAGGAAGAGTTTTTTCATACCTTCAATGCCCTGCATGAAATCCGCAAGCAGATCATTCTCGTGTCTGATCGCAGTCCGCACAATATGGCACATCTGGAAGAACGTTTGCGTTCGCGTTTTAACTGGGGACTGGTGGCTGATATTCAACCGCCCAACCTTGAAACACGCTTGGCGATTTTGCACAGTAAGGCTGAACTGGCCGGGATTGTGCTGGATAAGGATGTGGCGTATTTGCTGGCCTCCCGTATCACCAATAATGTGCGCGAACTCGAAGGGGCACTGACCCGGCTGAATGCCTATGCCCACTTAACCCGGCAATCGATCAGCGTGGATATGGCCAGGCAGGTCTTGCGCGAACAATTGCGCGTTGCCGAACGGGTGGTGGATATTGATGATATTCAAAAGAAAGTGGCAGATTACTATGCCATTGCCCCCAAGGACATGAAATCCTCCCGGCGTTCGCGGAATATTGCTTTCCCGCGCCAGGTAGCCATGTTTCTGTGCAAGGAGCTGACGCGCAAATCCCTGCCGGAGATCGGTGAGGCATTTGGTGGTCGCGATCATACCACTGTGCTGTATGCCTGCCGCAAGATTGAAGAGCAACGCGCTGGCGATGCCGAATTCAATGATGAGGTGAATCGTTTGATCAAATCCATTCAGCCGGATTCGATGTAAGCGACAACCCCATACAGACAGGGCTTGAAAACGTCAGCGTCTGCCCCCATATTGCTCCCCGTTTGTTATTTCAACACAACGCGCCAGCGATGCGCGTGATCGCCTGGAGGTTCGCATGCGTTCATTTAAGGGTATTGCCCTGCTAATTATTACCAATCTGCTGGTGTTTCTGACGCTGGCGATTACCGGAAATATTCTTATCCACTTCGTGCTGCCGATGATCGGTATTGATGTGCGGGGAAGCGTGGCCACGCATCAGTTTGCCTGGGCCATGGTGTTTGGTTTCGGTGGGGCGTTTATTTCCCTGCTGATGTCCAAAACCATGGTGAAACGCAGCATGAATATGCAACAGGTGGTGGTACCGCAGACGGAAAAAGAGGCGCTGGTTTTTAATACCGTTAAGGAACTGGCTGAACGCGAAGGCATCAACATGCCGGAGGTCTGGGTGTACTGGGATGATGTGCCCAATGCCTTTGCCACCGGCCCGACGCGCAACAGCGCCATGGTGGCCGTTTCTTCCGGTCTGGCCATGAACTTGAGTGATGATGAACTGCGCGCTGTACTGGCGCATGAAGTCGGCCATATTGCCAACGGGGATATGTTGGCCACCACCTTGTTGCAGGGGCTGATGAATACCTTTGTCTATTTTCTCGCCAGCATGATTGCTCGTGCCGTGGCTACTGTCGCCCCGGGTGACGATGAAGAAGGTGGCATGAACTTTATGATTTATTTCGTGGTGGATACGATATTGCAAATCCTGTTTTCCGTACTCGCCTCCATTGTTGTCTGCTGGTTTTCGCGGCAACGCGAATTTCGCGCTGATGCTTATGCTGCCGATGCGCTGGGGGCGGATGGCATGATCCGCGCTTTGCGCAAAATCGAATATCTGTCACAACAATCCGCCCCTATTGAAGAAGGTCAGCAAGATGCGCTGGCGACGCTGAAAATTTATGGCGCCAACGGCGGCTTCGTCGGTTTGTTTGCAACCCATCCATCCATTGATGATCGCGTGGCTGCCCTGCAACAGCGCTACCACCGCTAACACCAGCGAAGGAGAATGATTCATCCATGAGTGAAAACCATCACAAGGAAACATATCGCTTTGAGACCGAGGTCACGCAGTTGCTGGATCTGATGATCCATTCCTTGTACTCCAATAAGGAAATCTTCCTGCGTGAACTGATCTCCAATGCCTCGGATGCTGCCGACAAACTGCGCTTTGAAGCCAGCACCGACGACAGCCTTTACGAAGGTGATTCCGACTTGCATGTGTACATCGAAGTCAATAAGGAAGCGCGAACCATCACCATTCGTGATAACGGCATTGGCATGAACCGCGACGAAGTGATCAACAATATCGGCACCATTGCCCGCTCCGGTACACGTCAGTTTTTTGAGCAACTTACCGGTGACAGCAAGAATGATGCACATTTGATCGGCCAGTTCGGCGTGGGCTTTTACTCGGCCTTTCTGGTTGCCGACAAAGTAACGCTGGAAACCCGACGGGCTGGCTTAACGGCGGAGCATGGCGTGCGTTGGGAATCCGCCGGTGATGGCAATTATTCGTTGGAAACCATCGAGCGGTCGGCACGAGGCACAGAGATTACCCTGCATCTGCGCGAGGATGCCGGGGAGTTTCTGGAAACCTATCGCCTGCGCGGCATTATTCACAAATACGCCGATCATATCCCCTTCCCGATTCGCATGAAAGCTTCTGCTGAGGAAACGGAAGACGGGAAGGAAGCTGAAGATGCTATCGAAACCGTTAATCAGGCCTCTGCCTTGTGGACGCGTCCCAAATCCGAGCTGAGCGACGAGGACTATATCAACTTTTACAAGCATGTCGGCCACGATTATGAACCACCGATGCGCTGGATTCATCAACGCCTTGAAGGCAAGTATGAATACACCTTGTTGCTGTATTTGCCCAAACACGCACCGTTTGACCTGTGGCATGCTGACAGCAAGCATGGCGTAAAACTCTATGTTCGTCGTGTGTTCATCATGGACACCAACGAGGATTTGTTGCCAAAATACCTGCGTTTCATGCGCGGGGTGATTGATAGCAACGATCTGCCGCTGAATGTGTCCCGCGAGATTCTGCAAAAGTCACCCGCCATGGAAGCCATCAAGAAAGGCGCAACCAAACGCGTGCTGGCCATGTTTGAGGAGATGGCCAAAGATGCTTCGCTATACAAGGAGTTCTGGCAACAGTTTGGCAATTGTCTGAAAGAAGGGGTGATTGAGGACTTTGCCAACAAGGAGCGGATTGCCGGCTTGTTGCGCTTTGCCTCTGCTGGTCACGCCCAAAGCAGCGATGAGCCAACCGTATCGCTAAAAGATTACGTGGGACGTATGCTTGAAGGTCAGAAGAAAATTTATTACATCACGGCGGAATCGCTGGCTGCCGCTCAACACAGCCCGCATTTGGAGATTTTCCGTAAAAAAGGCATTGAAGTTCTCTTGCTGCATGATCGCATTGATGAGTGGCTGGTCTCTCATTTGCACGAGTTTGATGGCAAACCGTTGCAGTCGATTGCCAAAGGCGAACTGGATCTTTCCGGTATTGGCGAAGAGGAAGACAGTGAAGCCCGCGCCGAGCAGGATAAAAAGGCTGAACCTGTCGCGGATAAGATTCGCGCCGTCTTGCAGGATAAGGTGAAAACTGTGCGGATCACGCACCGCCTGACAGAATCACCCGCTTGCCTGGTGTCTGACGAAATGGACATCAGCACCAATATGGAGCGGATTCTCAAGAGCGTTGGCCAGGATGCACCGAATGTAAAACCGGTGTTGGAAATCAATCCTGAGCATCCGCTGATCACGCGCATCGGTGGACTGACAGATGATCAGGCCGTCGCTGAATGGGCAAACATGTTGTTTGAACAGGCAGTACTGGCTGAAGGCGCCCTGCCGGAAGATCCAGCAGGGTTTGTACGCCGCGTCAACGCCTTGCTCGCTGGCTGACAAACAATCGCCAGCTCTTTCTTCTCCTGGAAAGAGCTGGCGGTATAAGTCCCATAAGTCTTATAGGACTTATAGGACTGGAGTTTAATTCTTCTTGAGAATATCCTTAACAAAGCCCTTCACTGTTTCCAGCAGAAGTTTCTGACCTTCGGCATGAAGGTCTTTTTCTGCCAGCGGCTCCTCTTCCCCTGCTGGCGCGGAAGGCTTTTCTTTTTCTTCTTTTGGCTCAGGTGGCTTGCTGTCACCCTGATCGCTTGGCTTGTCGTCTTTCGGAGCAGGCGGCGGGCTTGCCTTGTCGGCCTTGTCAGCCGGCGGGAGTGATGCCGCTGCCTTTTCCTTCATCAAGGCTTCAGCTTTACACGCTTTGGAATCGATATTAAAGACATAGCGTGCATCTTTGGGCAGTTCGTCTTTTTTTGTATCCTTGGCGGGTGGTTTTTTCGGTGGTGTTTCACGCCGCTTCAGCTCGCGGTTCTTCATTTCCTTGTAGGCAGGCGTGGCCTGCTTTTTATCCACTTTGTTCAGCGTCCACAGTCCTTCCTCGACGTTTAGCTTGGGGTTGAAATGAACAACCATGAAGCTGTTACCCCAGTTGCGGTGCTCAATGCCAACAGAATCGAAATCTTTCCACAGGCGGTCTTCAATAAAGCGCCAGCCACCATTGATATGCTGAATCAGCGCCAGCCGCCGGTTGGTCAGCAACATCACTTTTCGCCGTTTGCCTGATTTTTCTGCAACCACGGCGAGCAGGTCTTCATCCTCGGTCAGCCACACAGCCGCTTCAAATTTTGCCACAGGAACTCTCCTTATCGTGCTCCGGCAAAGTATGCGTCCTGCCACCCTTCCTGCAAGATGGAAGGGTGGCAGTCAAGGCGTTCACAATCTTCACCCGTTCAGGCTTTGTGGTAAATCTTCCCGCCTTGTTTGGTAAAGGCTTCAGATTGCTTCTGCATGCCTTCGCGAAGCGCTGCGTCTTCATCAAGACCGTGTTCGGCAGCGTAGTCGCGCACATCCTGGGTGATTTTCATGGAGCAGAATTTCGGGCCACACATGGAGCAGAAGTGGGCTACCTTGGCAGAATCCTTGGGCAGGGTCTCATCGTGAAAGGCGCGGGCTGTATCCGGGTCAAGGCTGAGGTTGAACTGATCTTCCCAGCGAAATTCAAAGCGCGCCTTGCTCAAGGCGTCGTCACGTTGCTGGGCACCAGGATGCCCCTTGGCAAGGTCGGCGGCATGCGCTGCCAGCTTGTAGGTGATGACGCCGGTTTTGACATCGTCCTTGTTGGGTAAGCCAAGATGCTCTTTGGGGGTGACGTAGCAAAGCATGGCACAGCCATACCAGCCGATTTGCGCCGCACCAATGGCCGAAGTGATGTGGTCATAGCCAGGAGCAATATCCGTGGTCAGCGGGCCCAGCGTATAAAAAGGCGCTTCATTGCAGCATTCCAGCTGCATATCCATGTTTTCCTTGATCATGTGCATGGGCACATGGCCCGGGCCTTCAATCATGGTTTGTACATCATGCTTCCAGGCCAGCTGCGTTAGCTCCCCCAGGGTGCGTAATTCGCTGAGTTGCGCCTCATCATTGGCATCAGCAATGGCTCCGGGACGCAGGCCATCACCCAATGAGAAAGAAACATCATAGGCTTTCATGATCTCGCAAATGTCTTCAAAATGGGTGTACAAAAAGTTTTCCTGATGATGCGCCAGACACCACTTGGCCATGATCGAGCCACCACGGGAGACAATGCCCGCCAGACGACGTGCCGTCAGCGGCACGTAGCGCAGCAAGACGCCGGCATGAATGGTGAAATAATCCACGCCCTGCTCAGCCTGTTCAATCAGCGTGTCGCGGAAGATTTCCCAGCTTAAGTTTTCGGCAATACCATCGACTTTTTCCAGCGCCTGATAAATGGGAACCGTACCAATTGGCACGGCGGCATTGCGGATAATCCATTCGCGGGTTTCATGAATGTTTTTACCCGTGGATAAATCCATAATGGTATCCGCGCCCCAACGCGTCGCCCAGGTCATTTTTTCCACTTCTTCACCGATTGAGGAGCCAAGCGCGGAATTACCGATGTTGCCATTGATTTTAACGAGAAAATTGCGACCGATGATCATCGGCTCAAGCTCAGGGTGGTTGATATTGGCCGGAATAATGGCGCGGCCACGGGCAATTTCATCGCGGACAAATTCCGGGGTGATTTCGCTGGGAATATTGGCGCCGAAGGCTTGTCCGGGGTGTTGTGTGGCAATGCCTACTTGCTGTTGACGCTTCTGATTTTCACGAATGGCGACAAACTCCATTTCCGGGGTGATGATTCCCCGACGCGCATAGTGCATCTGCGTGACGTTACCACCGGCAACCGCACGGCGTGGTTGTCGCATATGGGCAAAACGCAGTTGATTCAATCGCGCATCATCGCGCCGCTGCTGGCCGTAATCAGAACTGGGGCGGTCAAGCTGCACGGTGTCACGGCGTTCTTCAATCCACTGTTGACGCAGCGGTGGCAGACCATGTTCAAGATCAACATGGTATTCAAGGTCAGTGTAAGGGCCGGAGGTGTCGTACACCAGCACGGGGGCGTTTGCTTCTTCACCGTGGCGGCTATGCGTGGGTGAAAGTCGAATTTCGCGCATGGGTACGCGGATATCCGGGCGAGACCCCTGCACATACACCTTGCGGGAGTTAGGGTAAGGGTGGCAGGCTTCCATCGTTGCCTCATCCAGTGCATCTGTGTTGGGGTGAGTGTCTGTTGTTTTCATGCGACCTCCAGTTGGCGGCGTATGCTAGCAGGCTGTTGGATGCAGGAAAAACCCGATCACCAAAGGGATAGCGAAGGTTTGTGAATTGACTTGTCTCATACTTGATCTATGATCGTCGCTCATTCTTTGGTGGGGGATAAGTGCAGTTATGTCACTTTATGTTGAGCAGTTGAAGCAAACGGTCAAAACGGCCATACAACGCAAGGAATACAAGAGTGCGGCTGTAATGCTGGATGAACTGCTATCACTGACCGGCGAGAATGTTGAATATCACCAAATGGCAGCAGAAATGTATCGACGAGCCGGTTGCAACAATGAGGCTGCTGATCATTTCTGGTGGCTTGTGCAGTATTTTATCGCTGCCAACGATGCGCCGAAAACCTTGCAGGCATTTGCGAAATTCCGGACACTCCGCCATCTCCGACCTGAGGAAGGGAGAGGGTTATTCGATATTTGTCGCCGCAAGAAGTGGCCGATTTCGCAGTGTCTGAGCTTTCTTTGCGATGATGATGCATTGATTTATGCCATGCGGTCGAACACCATGTTCGCCGCCATGGACGATACATTGTTTGATGAGGTGAGAGCTGCCTGTGTGGCCGTTCGCGCCACAAATGGCGAACGTGTTGTTAAAACCAATGAACCTGCCGATTGCCTGTTTATTATTGCTCGCGGTGCGCTGTGCCCTGTTGTACGCTGTGATGATGGAGAGAGGAATAAAATGGCTACTTTTGAAGCTGGCAGCGTGGTGGGCGAAGCCGCCTTTTTTTCCAAATCCCGTCGTCGCAGTGCCGATTTGTATGCGGTGGGAGATACCTTACTGTTTTCACTGTCTTATGCCGTACTTGAAAAAATTGCGGAAAAGGACGGCATGTTCCTGCAGCTAATGAGCGGACAGTATCAGGCGCACAGTTCGGAACGGCTGCTCGCCAAAACATCATTTTTTGCGCATTTATCCGGTAAACAGCGACGAGTGATTGCAGAGCAGATGGAGCCACTTTCACTAACAGCAGGTGAAATATTGTTTGACTTCAGTGAACGGAGCAATCTTGATCTCTACGTTGTATATTCCGGGCTTCTTTCCGTCACCGGCAGGGATGAGGGGCGGGAAGCCTATTTGCATGCTGTTGGCCCCGGTGGCGTAACCGGTGAGCTTGGTGTGTTGCATAACATACGCAAAACCAGAGCGAGCGCGGTGGCAGACGCTGTCTTGTATCGCTGGCCTGAAGCCTTATACCGTGAGCATTATATGCAAGATCAGCAGATGAGGCGGAATCTTCTTGAGCGCGATAAACGCGACAAAAAAAAATTACGCAGCTGATACCATGTCATCGCCACCTGCGGATACACGCAAAGCTCAAGTGCTTGTGGTTGATGATACACCGGAAAACATTGCCGTTCTTGTTGCTATCTTGAAACAACACTACGAATTAAAGGTGGCTACGTGTGGTCAAAGGGCACTGAGTATTTGCGCCAGTCATCATCCTCCCGACCTTGTTCTATTGGATGTAATGATGCCTGGTATGGATGGTTTTGAAGTTTGTCGTCGGTTGAAACAAATCAGTAATTGTCGCGATACGCCGGTTATTTTCATTACTGCCCTGCAAGATGTTTGTGATGAAGTGGAGGGATTTGAGGCAGGTGCAGTCGATTATATTCACAAGCCAGTTTCACCTGCTATTGCGCTTGCCCGTATCAAAAACCATTTACAACTTCAGGCCGCACGGCAATTTATTCGCAACGTATTTGGGCGCTATCTTTCAGATGAAATTGTCTCATTGATCATTGATACACCAGGCGGTTTGAAACTTGGTGGTGAGATGTGCGAAATTTCAGTGCTAATGGCAGATCTGCGGGGATTTACCCGCATTAGTGAAATGCTGAATGCCACGTGCATTGTGCGAATGCTGAATGCTTATCTGGATGTAATGACTGAAATTATTATGCGTCACAAAGGAACGATTGAGGAATTTATCGGTGACGGGATTTTGGCCACATTCGGGGCGCCGATTGCGTTACCTGAGCATGCCTTGCAGGCTGTGTATTGTGCTGTCGATATGCAACTGGCTATACCAGCATTAAATCGCAAGTTCATGATGATGGGGCTGCCGCAAGTGGAAATGGGGGTCGGTATTCATAGCGGCGAGGCAATTATGGGTAATATTGGTTCAGGAAAACGGGCAAAATACGGAGCTGTCGGACAGGTTGTGAATATCGCATCAAGAATTGAAAGTTGTACCTTGGGTGGCCAGGTGTTGATCTCGGATGTTACCCTGCAGCTTTGCCGGGGAGCTCTGGAAATTCGTGGAAGCCATCAAGTAAAAGCCAAGGGGATCAGTGAGCCACTGATACTTCATGATGTGGCAGCAGTAAGGTGGAAACAGCAGTACCTTAGTCTTCCTCCCTTGTTTTTGGCAGCGCTACTCCCTCTACCTGTACCGGTTGATGTTGATCTGTTGATTCTGAAGGATAAAGCCGTGCGCTTGTCGGTACCTTCCCGTATTGTTGCTGCTGGTGTTTCGGTGCTGGAAGTTTGTTGTGCTCGTCCGTTGAAAAAACTGCTTGATGTGGAAGTAATGTTTCACACCACTTGTCATGATGGCGTTTATGCCAAGGTCGTTGATGTTTATCCGGGCGAGGAAAACAGGGCTCGTCTGCGCATCACTTGGTCATACCTGGGGGTATGGTCACTACTATATCAAAGCTGGCACGAGAAATTTTCCAAAACGACAGATACTGACTCTCCTGGATTTATGCCTCGAAAATAATATAGCTCGGGCGCTTCTGTTCCAGAATGCCATGGTTGGGGATCTGTCCAGATGTTGGCACTATTTTTGTTTATAGCGTTGCTATTTTCCGCCAACAGATCGCGTAGTTGATCCAACTTCTCTATTTCTCGTGACGATTGCCAAAGTCCGACAGACGCCTAGGAGTCTGTCGGGCTTTGATCAATCTACTACGAAAAAGCGGCTATTGGCCAAATATTCGCCCTGTTTTTGTTAAATAGCGCTGCTATTCGCCGCCAACAGGTCGTCTATTTGACTCAATCTCGCTATTTCTCGTGACGATTGCCAAAGCCCGACAGACTCCTAGAGTTGTGCAATGCACGTCATTTATCCATTCTCACGAACGCGTTTGAAAGTGTGCGGTATTACCCGTGTAGAAGACGCATTGGCAGCATCACGTCTTGGCGTGGATGCATTGGGCTTTGTCTTTTATGAAAAGTCACCGCGTTATATTTCTCCTGGGCGCGCCGCCGCTATCATCCGGCAAATACCACCATTTGTTTCTGCCGTTGGCTTGTTTGTCAATCCTTCACAGGCGGAAATTGATGCCGTGTTGACGCAATGTCCGTTGGGTGTGATTCAGTTGCATGGTGACGAAACACCGGAATTTTGTCAGGCGCAGGCCCGGCGAGTGGTCAAGGCGGTGGCGATCAGAACCGCTGAGGATGTTGCCAGGGTTACGCAGTTTCCTTGTCCTGTACTGCTGGATGCCAAGGCTCCGCCAGGGGTGTATGGCGGCACGGGAAGGTGTTTTGACTGGTCGTTACTGGAAGGATTGCGTCATCGTTACCCGTTGATTCTCGCTGGCGGCCTGAATGCCGATAATATCGTACAGGCCTTGCAAATCAGGCCCTGGTTTGCGGTGGATGTGTCATCCGGTGTAGAACTTTCGCCGGGTATTAAGGATGAAGAGAAAATCAAGGCATTGGTGAAGCTGGTGAATGCCTGGCCGCATGTACAGGCAGTTGATGAAGAGGTGAAATCATGACATTGCAGGAAGCATACGATCTGACGATCAGTCATCCACCGGATGCGCGAGGGCATTTTGGTCGTTTTGGTGGCAGGTTCGTGGGAGAGACCCTGATGGGGCCGTTGCAGGAACTGGAGGAAGCGTTTGCCAGTGCCTGGGCTGATCCGGCATTCCATGATGAACGCATGCATTTATTACAGAACTATGTGGGACGAGCTACGCCGCTGTATCACGCTGAGCGTCTTTCGCGTGAAAATGGCGGGGCGCAAATATGGTTAAAGCGCGAGGATCTGACGCATACCGGTGCGCATAAAATCAATAATACGATAGGCCAGGGTTTGCTGGCGCGGCGTATGGACAAGAAGCGGGTGATTGCTGAAACCGGCGCCGGACAACACGGTGTGGCGACGGCAACTGTCGCTGCCATGTTTGGCATGGATTGCGATGTATATATGGGGCGGGAAGATATGGAGCGGCAGGCTCCCAATGTGTTCCGTATGCAATTGCTGGGAGCCCGGGTTATTCCGGTTGATTCGGGAACAGCGACATTGAAGGATGCATTGAATGAGGCCTTGCGCGACTGGGTTGCCAGTTGTGAATCGACGTTTTACATCATCGGTACGGTAGCCGGGCCGCATCCTTACCCGCTGATGGTGCGCCAGTTTCATAGCGTTATTGGTCAGGAGGCACTGGCGCAAAGCCAGCAGCAGGCCGGGCGTTTGCCGGATGTTGCGGTAGCCTGTGTCGGTGGCGGCTCCAATGCCATGGGTCTGCTGCATCCGCTGCGTGATCAGGGCGTGCGACTGGTAGCGGTGGAAGCTGCTGGTCATGGTTTGCAGAGCGGACAGCATGCGGCTTCGCTGGCGGCGGGCAGAGCGGGTATTTTACACGGTAATCTGACGTATTTGCTGGAAGATATGGAAGGCCAGATTCAGGGTACGCACAGTATTTCCGCCGGACTGGATTATCCGGGCGTTGGCCCGGAACTGGCGGCGATGTATGAAGGCGGTGAACTGGAGCTAATGGCCGCCTCAGATGATGAAGCGCTGGATGCGTTTCGCCTGCTTACCCGAACGGAGGGGATTATTCCGGCGCTGGAATCCAGTCACGCGCTGGCGGCCGGTTTGCGTCTGGCGGCTGACATGCCGCGTGAGGCCATGGTGTTGATCAATCTTTCCGGACGGGGTGACAAGGATATGAATACCGTCATGGCGATGCTGGCTCAGGAGGCGGCTGATGAGTAAAGTGCGTCTGGAAAACGTATTTCAGCGTTGTCGTGAACAGAAGCGTGCGGCGCTGGTGGGGTATTTAACGGCTGGTGATCCCGATCAGGAGCGCTCGGAGCAATATATCAACACATTGACAGCGCACACAGATATTATTGAGATCGGCATGCCATTTTCCGATCCTATGGCTGATGGCCCGGTGATTCAGGCTGCCAGTGAGCGGGCGTTGGCAGCCGGATGTACGCTGAAAGACGTGTTTTCGATTGCCCGCAGTGTGAGGGAGGCATATCCCGAAAAAGGTATTGTGTTGATGGGTTATGCCAATACGCCGTACAGTATTGGTTTCGATGTGTTTGCCGAACGTGCTGCAGATGCAGGGGTTGATGGTGTGTTGCTGGTAGATCTTCCCCCGGAAGAAAGCGACTTGTGTCGCAGCGCACTGCAATCGCATGATATCGCGCAGATATTTCTGCTTGCGCCAACTTCCTCAGCAGCCAGAATTGCAAAGGTATTGCAATATGCCGAAGGCTTTATCTATTATGTCAGCCTCACTGGTATCACCGGTGCAGCAATAGGGGCGCTGGCGGATATTCAGCAGCGGGTTGACGGACTTCGTCAGCAGGCGGCAGTTCCTGTGTGCGTTGGCTTTGGTATCAAGACGGCGGAACAGGCAGCGGCTGTTGCCACTTTTGCCGATGGCGTAGTGGTTGGTTCCGCTTTTGTGAGTAAAGTCACAGATGCGAATAGGAATTTTTCCGATAGTGTTGCATCGATGAAATCATTGGTTGAATCACTGGAGATAGCCATGAAACGGAAAGAGTCATGAAAATCAGGGTGCTGGGATGCTACGGCGGTCGTTTGCTGGGGTGGCATCTTAGTTCTTTCTTGGTGAATGACACAATTCTACTGGATGCGGGTTCACCGACCATTGTGTTAACGCTGGAGGAGCAGTTTCTGATCCGCCATATCTTTGTCTCACACACCCATCTCGATCACATCAGTGATATTGCTTTTCTTGCCGATAACCGATCCATCAAACTGATGGCTGAAAAAAGTAAGGAAAACAATATTCTGGTTCACAGTCTCCCGGAGAATTTGCGAACCCTGAGTGAAGATTTTCTGAATGACCGTATCTGGCCTGATTTTACACGCATTCCTCTGAAGGGAAAATCGATTCTCAGTATGCGCCCGTTTCAGCCAGAAGAAGCTGTACTGGCTGATGGCGTGGTGGTTACGCCT
>WFOJ01000122.1 GCA_015488125.1 Mariprofundaceae bacterium | reverse complement strand
GCAGCAGGTGATTGATGTTCATTGTCATATTGCCTGCCTGGATACACAATCCGGCTGCTATATCTCGCCTGCCTTGCGTCACAACGCCCGTTTTCCGGTTTATATGAAGCTGATGCAGGTCAGTGATGAAGAGTTAGCCGGCGGCAAAGCCGATGTTGGCGCGCTGATTGCTGCCGGAATTGAGCATTCCCGATATGTGAGCAAAGCCGTCATTCTGGCGCTGGATGGCGTGGTGCGCGATGGCCATATCAGCAAGGGTGCCAGTGAAATTATCGTGCCCAATGCGTTTGTCTGGCAACAAACGAAACAACATGCCAATCTGCTCTTTGGTGCCAGCATCAATCCTTACCGCGATGATGCACTGAGCGAGCTTGAGCGAGTGAAGAAGCAGGGCGCAGTACTGATCAAGTGGATTCCCTCCATCATGCATATCGACCCCGCTGACCCTGAACTCATCCCGTTCTACCGCCAGATGGTCAGGTTTGGATTACCATTATTAACACACACCGGTAAGGAACACGCCTTTACCCATGCTGATGACAGCCTTGCCGATTCGCGTCGGCTGGAACTGCCGCTGTCGTTGGGGGTGACGGTGATTGCAGCGCATGTTGCCAGCACCGGCGAACAGCAGGGCGTGCGCGATTTCGATTTGCTGCTGCCTATGTTTGCCCGCTATCCCCGGCTTTATGCCGATGTTTCCACACTGACGCAAATCAACAAGATTGGCTATATGCATGAGGTGCTGGCGCATCCGGAAATTCACTCGCACCTGATCTATGGCAGTGACTGGCCACTTTCCGTCTTTCCACTGGCATCGCCCTGGTATTTTGCCGATATGCTGGATGTTGCCAGTATGTGGAGCATCTCCCGTATTGCCAATACCTGGGATGCAGATATCCGCCTGAAACAGGCGCTGGGCATGCCTTCAGCGGTGTTTGCCCGCACCCGTGAGGTATTGGGTCTGGTTTACAGTGCAAAAGGCAGCAGTAGTTTGTGGCATCATTGAAGGATTGCGCCCGACGTATAAACGGAAACATCCATGGCAAATTTTGCCAACTCCGTCCAAGGATACGATATGAACGAACATTCCCCCGCTACAGAGCGACTCAAGGCCCGACTGAAACAGCAGATTCTGGTACTCGATGGCGCCATGGGTACGATGATCCAGCGGCATCATCTGCAAGAGGCCGATTATCGCGGTGAACGCTTTGCTGACTGGGATGGCGACATCAAGGGCAATAACGATTTGCTGGTGCTTACCCAACCTGCGATTATTCGCGGTATTCACGAAGAATATCTGGCTGCTGGCGCAGACATCATCGAAACCAATACCTTTGGCGCCAACGCCACCACGCTGCACGCCTACGGCATGGCGGATTTATGCTATGAGCTGAACGTTGCCGGTGCAAAACTGGCGCGCGAAGCCTGCGATGCTTACAGCACGGCAGATAAGCCGCGTTTTGTCGCCGGTGTGATTGGTCCGACGGATAAAACCTGTTCCATTTCCCCTGATGTCAACGACCCGGCCGCGCGTAATATTACCTTTGATGCGCTGGTTGCTGATTATGCCGTGTGTGCCCGTGGCCTGATCGATGGCGGCGCTGATATACTGCTGATTGAAACGGTGTTTGACACCCTGAACGCCAAGGCTGCCGTTTTTGCTGTGCAACAGGTGTTTGAAGAGCGCGGTCTTGAGCTACCCATCATGATTTCCGGTACCATTACCGATGCCGCCGGCCGCACCCTCTCCGGTCAGACCGTAGAAGCATTCTATAACTCCCTGGCTCATGCCAATCCCATTTCTTTTGGCTTTAATTGCGCCCTTGGCGCCGAGGAATTGCGTCAGCATATTGCGGAACTCTCTAGTATTGCCGCGTGTCATGTCAGCTCGCATCCCAATGCCGGTTTGCCGAATCCGCTGGCACCTACAGGTTACGATGACACGCCGGAAAACATGGCCGGGCATATTCGGGAATGGGCAGAGTCCGGCTTTTTGAACATTGTCGGCGGCTGCTGT
>WFOJ01000121.1 GCA_015488125.1 Mariprofundaceae bacterium | reverse complement strand
GTTGGCGGCGAATAGCAGCGCTATTTAACAACAACAGGGCGAATATTTGGCCAATATTCGCTTTTTCGTAGTAGATTGATCAAAGTCCGACAGACTCCTAGAACATGCTCACGGCAGCGCTGCACATGGCCATCACCGGCTTCGGATAAAGTCCGAAGATGACGACTGCCAGCGAAGTCACCACAACTGTTGCCTGCATCACCGGGTTTTCGATGAAGTTAAAGGCCACGCGCTCCTTATCGAAATACATGTATTTGACAACGCGCAGGTAGTAAAAGCAGCCGACCACCGAGAAGACAATGGCATAAACCGCCAGCCAGATATGACCGCTATGAATGGCAGCGGCAAAAACGGCAAATTTCGCCCAGAAACCCGCCAGAAAGGGAATGCCTGCCAGTGAGAACAGCAGCAGTCCCATGGCCAGCGCATAGCCCGGACGTACCCGCGCCAGACCGGCAAAATCGTCGAGCAATTCGCCCTGAATACCATCACGACGCATCAGTACAATAATGGCAAACGCCCCCATGTTCATGAACAGATAAATGGTCAGATAGACCATGGCACCGCTATAGCCTTCCTGCGTCGCCGCGATCAGGCCGAGCAGCATGAAGCCAACATGACCGATAGTGGAATAAGCCAGCATGCGCTTGATATTGCGCTGTGCAATCGCCGCCACATTACCGATGCCGATGGTCAACACCGCCAGCACACTCAGCACTGTGGTGTATTCCGTCTGCAGTGCCGGGAAGGCATCCGCCAGCACGCGGATGAAGACCACAAAGCCCGCCACTTTCGGTGCCACCGACATGAACGCCGTCACCGGTGTGGGCGCGCCTTCATAGGTATCCGGTGTCCACATATGAAACGGTGCCACAGAGACCTTGAAGGCCAGACCGGCAATAATGAACAGCATACCCAGCAACACTGCCAGCCGTGAACCATCTTCCACATGGCGCAAGGCTTCGCCAATGCCGGCAAACATGAAGTCGGTGGTCACGCCATAAATGAACGACAGACCATAGAGCAACATGCCGGAAGAAAGCGCGCCGAGGATAAAATATTTCAGCCCGGCTTCACTGGAGCGCAACACATCGCGCTGATAGGCAACCAGCACATACACACATAGCGCCATCAGTTCCAGTCCCAGATACATGACGACAAAATTGGTCGCCGAGACCATGAACATCATGCCCAGCAGAGCAAACAGCATCAGGCAATAATACTCGCCAACATTCTGCTCATCTTTCATGAAATCCAGCGACAAAAAGATGGCCAACACAGTAGCGGCAATCATCAACACCTTGGCATAAGCAGCAAAGGGATCCAGCACAAAGTAGCCATAGAAGGTATGCAGCGAATCACCGGCAGGTAATTGCAGCAAGGCGATCAGCGTTACCACGCAGGAAGCCACAGCCGCCCAGGCAATCATGCCCTTCTTCTCTTTGGGAACGAATAAATCCCATAGCAACAAGGCCATCGCCAGTACCGCCAGCAGAATTTCCGGCAGCATAATGCCCAGGTGTTCCGGGTAAGGGAAAGGAAAGGTAATATTCGCCATGGTTAACCTCAGTGACCCGTCGCGTGTGCGACATGCTGGGCAGCCAGCAAGGCTGCCTCATCCAGTTTGCTGGACGTGGCCTGTTCAATCAAATGTGCCACCGATGCATGCATCACTTCCAGCACAGGTTGGGGGTAAAGCCCAATCCACAATACCAGTGCAATCAGCGGCAGAAAGAACAGAAATTCCCGTCGATTCATATCCGGCATGGCCTTGACCTCATCCTTGACGAGATCACCCATCACCACCCGCTTGTACATCCACAGCGAGTAGCAGGCGGAAAGCACCACGCTGGTAGCGGCGGCAATGGCCACCCACTTGGTGGAAAGCGTCAGATGCGCGCTCGGCTCAGCACCGAAGGTGCCGATCAACACCATGATTTCACCAATGAATGAAGAGGTGCCCGGCAAGGCCACATTGGACATCACGAATAGCATCATCACCGCAGCAAATACCGGCATGACATTAACCACGCCACCATAGGCTGCAATTTCCCGCGTATGCATGCGATCATAAAGCACACCCACGCAGAGGAACAAGGCAGCAGCCACAAAACCGTGGCTGATCATGTTAATCACCGCACCCTCGACCGCCTGCTGGGTGAACATGAACGTGCCCAGGGTCACAAAACCCATGTGGGCAATAGACGAATAGGCAATCAGTCGTTTCATATCCGTCTGCATCATGGCCACCAGCGAGATATAGATAACCGCGATCAGACTAAGCGCTACCACGAAGGGCACGAAATACTGCGAAGCATCCGGCAACATGGGCAGCGAAAAGCGCAAAAAGCCGTAAGCGCCCATCTTCAGCAAAATACCCGCCAGAATCACCGAGCCAGCCGTCGGTGCTTCGGTATGCGCATCCGGCAACCAGGTATGCACCGGCCACATCGGCACTTTTACCGCAAAGGCAACGAAGAAGGCGATCCAGATCCAGAACTGCCATTCAAAATCAAAGGCATAATCCATGAAGGCCAGAATACTGAAGGTATGGCCAGCCTTGAAATACATGGCCAGCAACGCGATCAGCATCAGCACTGAACCAGCCAGCGTATAAAGGAAGAATTTCAGCGTGGCATATACCCGATTCTTGCCGCCCCAAACACCGATGATCAAATACATCGGGATTAGCATGGCCTCCCAGAAGAAGTAGAACAACACCGCATCCAGGGCGCAGAAAACGCCAATCAGCGTCGTTTCCAGCACCAGAAAAGCGATCATGTATTCCTTCACCCGTTCCTGAATGCATTGCCAGGCTGAGACGATGCAAATCACGGTTAGCAGGCTGGTGAGCAACACAAAGGGCATGGAAATACCATCCACACCGAGCTGATAATGGATATTGAAAGCAGGAATCCACTGATGCAGTTCTTCAAACTGCATATGATGGGTGCTGGTATCAAAATTAAAAGCCAGTGGCAGCGTCACCAGGAAAGTCAGCACTGAAACAGCCAGAGCGCTCACACGCACCGCCTGATCCCCGCGTACAAACAGCCAGATGAATAAGGCACCCAGTGTAGGCAGGAAGATACTCAGCGACAAAATCGGAAAATTCATCACATTGTTCAAGGTTTCCATCAATCCGCCCCTAAGCCTTCAGAATCAACCAGGTCAACAGACCGAACACACCGAT
>WFOJ01000120.1 GCA_015488125.1 Mariprofundaceae bacterium | reverse complement strand
CTCCGCCACTGATGGCAAAGGCAATACCGGCACGGCTGGGGCGACGGTGACGGTTGTTGATCAGACTGCGCCGGTGGTCACGCCACCAGCCAATATCACGGTAGCCGCTGTCGATGCCTACGGCACGCCTGCCACGGATCCCTATATTGCCGCTTTCCTTAATGGCGCAACGGCAACAGACAATGTGGATGGCGTCATCACGCCCACCAACAACGCCCCGGCACAATTCCCGATCGGGGCCACACTGGTGACCTTCACCGCTGTTGATGCCTACGGCAACACGGGCACAGCCACGGCCACGGTCACCGTGCAAAACAAGACAGCGCCGACGGTAACACCGCCAGCCAACATCACCGTTGCTGCGGTGAATGCCGCAGGCACGCCTGCCACCGATCCCTACATCACTGCCTTCTTAGGTGGCGCGACCGCTGTGGATATTTTTGGTAATCCCTTGCCAGTGACGAACAACGGTCCGGCACAGTTCCCGTTTGGCACCACCACCGTCACCTTCAGTGCCACCGATGCGCAAGGCAACACCGGTACGGCCACGGCGACGGTGACCATCAAGGATTTGACCGCGCCCACCGTGAACGCACCCGCAGCCATCGTGGTGGCTGCCGTGGATGCTTATGGCACGCCCGCCAGTGATCCGTACATCACGGCTTTCCTGGGCGCAGGGACAGCGACGGACAACGTCAATCCGAATCCGCCCGTCACCAACAACGCGCCAGCGCAACTGCCACTGGGCGTAACCACCGTCGTATTCTCCTCTAACGATGGCTATGGCAATATTGGCACGGCAACTTCAACCATCACCGTCAACGATCTAACCCCGCCGGTGGTCACGGCACCTGCTGATGTGTATCAGGAAGCAGTGGCGATACTGACACCGGTTACTCCTGGCAACGCGATTGTAACAGACAATGTCGATGTTGGTCTTGTGGCCACCGCCAGCAACACCGGCCCGTTCCCGGTTGGTATCACGCAGGTTGTCTGGAGCGCCACCGATGCCTATGGCAATACCGGCACAGCGATTCAGCAGGTTATTATTACCGACACTACAGCACCGGCAATGGCCTTGCCTGCCGATGTATATGTGGAAGCCACCGGCGCGCAAAGCGCGGTGAATATCGGCGCAGCCACAGCCAACGATCTGGTTTTTGGCCCTGTTACCCCAACGAACAACGCGCCTGCCACCTTCCCCGTGGGCACTACGCCGGTGACCTGGACGGCAGTCGATGGCTACGGCAACACAGCCACCGGCGTTCAAAATGTTACGGTGCAGGACACCACGCCGCCGACAGTCACTGCTCCCGCCAATATCAGCCTGCTGACGCAGGATGCCTATGGTCTGCCAGCTACTGATCCCTACATCCAGACATTTTTGAGCGGTGCAACGGCCAGCGATCTGGTCAGCGGGACGTTGGCAGCTTCGCCCTACAATGCACCTGCGCAATTCCCCGTTGGTGTAACGACGGTGAGCTTCACCGCCACAGATACCTATGGTAATACTGGTTTTGCTTCAGCGAGCGTTACCGTCAGTTATCAGAATGTTGCGCCCGTCATCATCGTACCTGCTGATCCTTATACCTTGACGGTAGCAGAAGATACTTATGCCTTCCTGACTGCCGCTGCCAGCGATGGTAATGGCGATCCACTAAGCTGGGATGTCTATGCCGCTGCCGCCAATGGCACAGTGACTGTGGATGCCTACACAGGTGCGATCAGCTACATCGGCAACTTGAATTACAATGGCGCGGATGCCTTCACCGTGCGGGTGAGTGATCCTTACGGCGCGGCTGCCTTGCTCAACGTGAATGTGAACGTCACGCCAGTGAATGATCCACCGGTGATTACGTCACCAGCGGATGTGTACACGGCGAGCAATCACATCGGAGCGCATACCTTCATCCCGGTTGCGGCCTTCGATGTGGACGGCGATAGCTGGACAGTCAACATCCTCACGCCGCCAGCCGATGGTTATGCCGTGGTCACAGGGGCGGGCATTGATTATTATGGTGCAACGGCTGTTGGACTGGACCAGCTGACCTTTAACGTGGTGGATGCTTATGGCTTGCCGTCGTCCATCGTTGGCCAGACCCTGTTTATCAATGTCACTGGCTCGCCAGCCAATCCACCGGTCATCGTCGCGCCGGTGGATCATTATACCACGCCGGGCGCGGCTTATGCCCTGAATGTGGCGCAGGATGGCTATGCCGCATTCACGCTGAATGTGACGGATGCCGATGTGGGCGATACGGCCAGTTTTGATCTGTATGCCTTGCCTGCCAACGGTGTGGCGACTGTCGATGGCTACGGGCTGGTGCAATACACGCCCAATGCGGGCTTTAGCGGCAGCGATACCTTCAGCGTGCGCGTTACCGATTCTGCCGGACTGACGGATATATTGCCTGTCAATGTAACGGTCTCACCGATTGGTATGATCGTACAGGTCGATGATGTTTATGGTAACCCGATTGCTGGCGTGGATGTCTGGGCGATGGATGCTTACAGCAACCTTTATACCCTGCTGGGTACGAGTGATGGCTATGGCCAGGTTGTTCGCGCACTTGACAACACCTATATTTATCTGGCGGTGGATACGCACAATCAACCTTATGCCAGCGGTTATATGGTACCACCGTTGGCCAATGGCTCAAATATTGATGTCACCGGCCTGCCTGTGAGCCTTAATCCTTATACCACATCGTTTGTCGCATTGATACTGGATGCCGGGCAAAGCTTCTCTGGCCAGGTGCTGGATGCTGCTGGTCTGCCTGTACCGGCAGGAACACTGGTGCGTTACAGTCTGGAGAACGGTGGAGGCATTCAGGGTGATGGCTTCCAGACACTGACTGATGCCTATGGTCAGTTCAGCACCGGTGTTCGCCCGGGAAATTACTATCTCTATGCAGATGCCCGTGTGATCGACAGCTATGGGCAGGAAACAGCATTGGCAAGTGGTTCTGCCGGTGGCTATTTCACCGCTACCAGTGGCGCGACTGTGGTATCTTCAGTCAATCAGGGCGCTGTGCTGACACCTCCACTGAATATCAATGCCCGTTTGCAGGCGGGCGCACAAATCAGCGGTATGGTGCGCGATCATTACGGCAGCGGCGTGGGCTTTGCCAATATTCAGGTTGATACTTATAGCGCGGGTCAGATATCGCCGACTGAATATATGGCGCAAACCGATGCCTATGGTCAGTATGCCATCAATCTTCCCGCTTCTCTTGCAGGCGAATCTTACCGCCTGCGCGTGACCCATGACATGTGGGATCTGCTGAAGCAGCAGACCGTCTCTCTGCCTTCCGGTGATATTGGCGGTTATGCCTCAACGCTGGCCGGAGGAGCAGTCGTGCTGGATGCGCTTGACCCTTATGCGCGTGCCTTTGTTATTGCCGCTACCAATCAACTGGCTGATATGTTGCTGGTGCGTGGCGCAACGCTTACTGGCGTGATCAGCGATGCCTATGGCGCGGTTGCCAGGGCGCAGATTTCGCTGTTCGATGGCGTGCATAATTTCAATGTCGAAACGGATAATAATGGCATTTATGCGGTCAATGTTGCGCCTGGTTCCTATGGCGTTGTTGTTCAGGGCTTTTTGCAACAAGGCGGGCAACGTGTCCCGTTGCCTAACTTTGCGGCCGGTGGTTTTGTTGATGGTTATGGTCAAATCAGCAACAACTTTGCCGGGTTTACCCATGCATTTGCCTTCAATGAAACACGCACACTGAATATCAGTCTGCCTGTGGGCGGTGAAATCAGCGGCGTGGTTAGCGATGCTTATGGCGCTGCTGCATCAGCAGTGGAATTGCGTACGGAATCCACGCTTAATTTCAACGGTTTGTCCACGGCCAGTGATGCAAATGGCAGCTGGGGAACCAACGTCTTGCCCGGCACGTATCTCCTGCTGGTTACCGGCCAGCGCTGGAGCAATGTATTCTGGCCGAATAACTGGGCAACTGGTTACCTCGACAGCTATGGTACGCTGACCGATCAATATACTTTCGCCCAAACCCTTGTGGTCAATGCCGGAGCAGTAACGCCTGCTTCAGTACAACTGATCGCCGGGCCTGCTCACAGCAGCGTGCTGGCGGGTGTGACCACCATGACGCTGACGCATAATCCCTATGCCGCATTGTCCGATGGCTACAGCAGTGTTCAGGTGGATGCTGTGGTCAGTGACGGACTGGGCACACCGCAAGCTGGCGTGACGGTATTCTTCAGCACGCCATCGGCCAATGCCGTGCTTAGCGCGGCCAGCGCTGTCACTGATGCTTACGGGCTGGCGAGCATCAGCGTGACGGATACCTATGCCGAGAATGTTACCGTGGATGCCTACAGCGCACTTAACGCTGCGGTAACAACCACGCCGGTTTTCCTCGATCCTTACGGCGATGCTGATGGTGATGGTCTGAGCAATGCCGATGAATTCGTCCGGGGAACAAATCCGTTTGATGCAGATACGGATCGGGATGGCTTTACCGACTTGCAGGAAATCAATGCAGGAACTGACCCGCTAAATGCCAGCAGCAGGCCTGTCATCACGGTAACAGGTGGTGTGCTGGATACCTATGGCTGGACCGATGGCACCTTGTGGGAGAAGGGTGTTCCGACGAATGGTTCTGGTGGTATCTGGAGTGGCGCAACGGATGCGTATGCATGGGCGACGAGCCTGACGGGTAGTGCGCCGGGTAATTCTCGCGCGTTCCTGTACATGCCACTGGTTGATTTGGCGGGAACGACGAAGCCGGTGATGAGCATGCGCCTGTGGCAACATGCCCATGCCTATGACGGCATAACGGTTGAGGCATTTGATCCGCTGACGAATCAATGGACTGCGGTGACACCGTATGCCTCGATATTACCTTACAATGGCACCAACGCACCGGGTACGACTGAGCCGTATTGGGGTGGAGATATTGGATATCCGGTTCTGGGCGATTACCGTTTTGTAGCACTGGATTTGAGCGCATGGGCTGGTGGTACAGTTCAGTTGCGGATTGCTTACCGGAGCTACTACAATTATCCGGGCGCGTACATCGACGAAATTCGTGTGGATGATGATGCGGTTGATGTCGATGGTGATGGCATAGTCGGTGTGCTTGCGGAATGGCTTGCCGGAAGCGATCCCTTCCT
>WFOJ01000119.1 GCA_015488125.1 Mariprofundaceae bacterium | reverse complement strand
GTGCATAGCTCAGGGCAGCACGCTCTCTTTCGCTGAGCAAGTCACTGTCCGCAATATGCTGCAAAGCCTCCAGTTTATCCATGCTGCCGCCGCGTTGCAATACCATGGCTGAGTTGAGATCCACGCAAAAAGCACAGTGATTGATGCGTGAAACACATACTGTCACGAGGAGGGTGTCCGAGAATAGAGACCGTAGCGAGGGATTCCCATTTTGAGTCATGATTTTCATCTGTTTGAGGCGAATAGCAGGGTTTATTTAACGAAAGCAGAGGGAAATCATGGCCAAAATGGGGATTCCGCAGTAGGTCTTTCTATTCTCGGACACCCTCCTGGCACCCGCAGTGAAGGTTCAAGCGGGGAGTTGCGACGATCCAGCGCGCCGTAGAGCAAGGCTACAGCACAGAACACCAGCGGCGAACGTCCCCACAGTCGGGCTGGCTCCAGTTCTGCACCATAACGCCTGCGCTGATGCCACAGAAACAGGCGTACATACCACGGAAAACGATGTGTCTCCGGAGTTTCGATAAAAGCCATCGCTCATTGCTCAAAAGCCCAGGCAAACAAGGCGCGCTTTTTCAGTCCCAGGCACTCCACGCCAAGCACCAGAAACAACGCTACTATGGAGCCAAGTAATAATCCCACAGCAGGACCGAACAACCACAAAACGCTGGCTTCTGCACCCTGAGGCCCCAGTTCCACAGTGCGAAAGCCCATCAGAATCCAGGCCGGGGGATAAGCCAGCGCGCCTAAGCCAAAGGTCCAGGCGAAGACTTTTTTCCATCTCGCTTTCAGCGTTGTCGAAGCGACAAGGATCAGCATCAGAATGCTCAGCAGACCAATTCCCATAAAGTGGATATGCCCACGCAATAAACGTTGCATGGCATCCATAGCCAGCGATCCGGAGTGGGAGTGCTGACCGTTGGCAGCATGCCCTTGAGCGTGATGCGAGCCAGCATGTTTATCATGCCCGGCAGGGTGATGCGATGTGCTGACAACGGCATGGTGGTGTTCATCTGTGTAGCTGTCATGGGCATGAACTTCCAGTTGCATGTCACCCATCTCCATGCCTTCAGCCGCCTTTGCCAGCTCTACTGCCTGTTTGGCAGCCTCTTGCTGCTCAAAACCGCCATGCAGTTGTTCATGGTGGGTGGCAATGTATGCCGCCCACAACGCGCCCAGAATCAGTGCCAGTAATCCCATGGCAATGCCCTGATGCACGGGTAGCAGGTTTTCCCGTAGTGAATTCATTGTATGCTCCTTTTATCTCATTATAAGTCCTATAGGTCTTATACGTCCTATAGGACTTATAAATGCGGTGTTAAAACGCCAGATCAACGCCCATGATGCCGGTCTTGAACGTTTTCTGGGTAGCCGTGGTTTTGCCTATGGCCATGCTCATATCAGTGACCAGATTACTGGACTGGGTGAAGCTGCCGAAGGCCTGCACGTTTTCGGCGATCTGAGCGAAGCCATACAGCGTGGTATTGCTGCTCGCTGAGGGCAGCAGGGATTGTGCCGTGGACATCTGTAATTCTACCTGACTGTAATCGTACTTCGCACCCAGCATATAACCTTCGCTGACAATCCATTCCGCCGCCAGCGTGGCTGCTTTCACTTTCAGATTCTGACCACTGGCAGCGCTCTTGTTGGTGCCGACGGTGTAAGCACCCCAGGCTTGCAATGGTTCACCATAATTGATGGCAAAATCCACGCCGTAGCGGGTCACGTCCTTAAATTCCATGGCCGTCGCAGTGGTCGTGGCTGAACCCACTGGAGCCATCGCCATCAGCATGCTGGCTTCGCCGCCCATGACATCGCTGGCCCAGTTGCTGGCTCGATAGCCATAAATGCCGATGATGTGGTCATCCAGCAATTCCTGCGCCAGACGCGCATAGAAAGCGGTACTGCGGGAACCAGCGAGCAAACGGGTGTTGCCGTTTTGCAAGGGTGTGTTGTTGCCACCATAAGTAAAAGCAGATACATTATAGTAGGTACCAACGCCGCTGTCGCCATTGGTTGTGCCGTGGATGGAGATGCCGTCACCCATCATCAGCATGGTTGCCCCGGCCATCTGCGCCGCATCCACCTGACCAAAGCCCAACGGACGCTGACTCATCATGGTCATGCCGTAACCGACGTTGTTCTGCACCCGGCCAAAACGGATTTTCAGCAAATCATTGACGTAATAACCGCCTTCCAGCATGCCAATGCCGCCAACGGTGTTGGCATCCAGCCACCAGAACCAGTTGTTATAGGAACCGGATGAAATAATTCCCAGTTCGCCAAAACCCACCTTGTAGTTGGATACCAGCTGACCATTGGGTTTTTGTGTCAGCGCACCATCCAGCATACCAAAGCGATGACCGGGCATGACCGGCACATCGGCACTATCCACAATCGGGCCTGCACCGGAAAAGAGCATTTGCGTGCGGATGGTAAACGGAAAATTGCCCGGAATCACAGCATGTTCTCCGGCATCAATATTTTTGCCAGGGCCATTCTGCATATCCAGATCGTCACTTCCTGGCTCAAAACGGAAGCCGCGTTCGCGGAAAGCCACCCCCATTTTGGTGAGTTTGGGAAACATGGTATGGCATGAGTTGCACGATAAGCCATATTTACGGGCAAAGACCGGAATAGCTTCAGCATCGTCCGCCCAGAATGCTGCCGACCCTGTGGCGACCACGGCGGCCATCAGGGTGGTATTCACGAATGTTTTCATTCTCTCTCTCCTGTGAAACCTTGTTGAGGGTATCCCCCTGGCGTGAGGTTTTCTCACAGGCTGTTTACAGCATCTTCCATGCCACTTGCGCAGTAAATGATGGTGTTATTTATAATCAAAGGGTTAGAGGATTATTGGCGAGGCAAAATTCTATCATATGAGAAACTCTCAAGCGTTATTTCTCAATAATGAGAATGGTTCCGGCAGGTTGCTGTGTTTGTCAGTAGCTATGGCGTGAGGTTCAGAAAAGAAAATATACTGCATGAGCGAAAGCCTGTTTTACACCGTCCCGGTATCCACTCATACGTTTGTCAGGCGTTGGCAGGGTGCGCTTTGAGTTCATTCATGATCTCAACCAGGGAGATCGCCTGGATATTTTCGGCAACAGGATAGCGATCATTTCCGGCATGGATGAGAAATGCATGCGTAGCGCGAATATCCTCAATGGCTTGATAGAAGCCGCGTCGTGGTTTGGCTGTCAGTCCGCTTTTGATCTCAATCGCCCAGATTTCATTGTTCGGCAGATGGAGCACCAAATCAATTTCCGCCCCTGCCGAGGTGCGATAAAAACCTGTGTGCGTACCTGCCGGAATGACGGAAAGAAGGTTCTCAATCACGAATCCTTCCCAACTGGCACCAACAACGGGATGCCCCATCAGTGATTGATAATCGCGAATCCCCAGCAGCGCATGCACAATGCCACTGTCCCGAATATACAGCTTGGGGCTCTTCACCAAACGCTTGCCTGTGTTGCTGTGGAAGGGCTTCAGCCGCCTGAAAAGCAGCAAGTCAACCAGCAGATCAATGTAAATACCGACGGTTTTTGGCGAAATGCCGAGGTTGGTGGCCAGTTTGGAGGCGTTAAGTAAACCACCCTGAGCGTGTGCCAGCATCATCCATAGCCGCTCCAGCGTTTGAGCGGGAAAACGAGGTGCGAACTGTGGGATCTCCCGCTCAAGATAAGTGCGAATAAAATCCTTTCTCAGCAAAAAACTGTTCAACTCGCTATCGCTTAAAAAAGCATCCGGGAAGCCGCCTCGCAGCCACAGGGTTTGAAGCATAGCGGGGTCAACTTCCAATGCTGTCAGCGGTGTCATATCAATGTATGAAATACGTCCGGCCAGACTTTCTCCCGACTGCTTCAACAAATCAAACGAAGCAGAGCCCAGAATCAGGAACCGCCCGGTTTTGTTTCCTTTGCGTCTTCCCCGATCAATCACGCCCCGCAGTGTTGGAAACAAAGCTGGCATGCGATGGATTTCATCCAGGATAATCAGATGATTTTCATACTGACTGAGGAACAGAATGGGATCATGTAGTTTGTTGCGATCTTCGTATGACTCAAGGTCAAGATAGACCGATTCCCTGCCATCAGCGATCGCCAGCGCAAGCGTTGTTTTGCCGACCTGACGTGCGCCAATGATGGCAACTGCAGGCTGGCGATGAAGTGCATTTTCGATATGTTGGCGAACTTCTCTTGTGATCATCCTTGCATTTTAGTCATCTACTTCCCAAAATGCAAGGTTAATCTTTAATCACGATGCAATCACCACCGTTATGCTGAGGCTATTGTGCCACCCGCCGGGCATTCTGTGAGTGCAACACAAAAAGCAACAATGCGTCTCGCTGATCATCGTTTATTCAGTTAGGCGGCAATTCTTGCCATCACGTTGGCGGTTTGGCATGCTTTGGCGCGTGAAGATTCTTTCCGTACTGGCCGTGATTTGCCTGCAGTTATCAATATTCGCCTGCCTGAGTGATGTGCATGAGCATCACTTCAACAGCCATAGCGGCGGTATTGAGCATCATCATGATCCGCTCGATCAGGATAGTACTGGTGTGGATTACCCTTGTCAGATTCATGCGGAACACATCTTTATCGCTTCAGCTGTATGGATGGGCAGTAACAGTCTGTCTGTTCGTGAAGGCTTTGTTCTGTCAATCCCCAAAAATGAGATATTGTCTCCTTCCATTGATCATCCTCCTGCCAGTCGGGAGTACGTCGGCCTGGTTATTTAGGTTCGACTGAGCTATCCGGATGGCAGAATTGCAACCGGACGGCCTTTTGTTGTTATCCGTTCTTTATCCCCTGTTTTCCTGTCTGCTGCACTGAAGCGCGCATTGATCCAGGAGACTGTCCAGGAACAGAAAGACTTACTGCGAGATCCCTCGCTACGGCTTTTATTCCCGGACATCCTTCCAGGCATAATTCGCCTGTTGTTGTCTTGCAGGGTGAAACAAACAGAGACAGATCAACCATAGGGCTTTCTGGTAGTATATCTTGCATCCATTCCCGCTTTATACCCGATAATTATTTATTCACGCTCACGTTTTCTTGCAAATCGTGAGTAGCTGAACAATCAGGAGGAATGCTGTGCGCTATCAGCAAGTACTGGCCTTCTGCGTTTTGTGGAGGCTTATTGCCCCGATGCCGAATGCCGAAGCCACCAGTTTACAGGAAGCCATGAAAATGGCGGCCAATGCCCATCCACAAGCCCACATAGCCGATTTACGTCGGCAAGCTGCAGCGGCCAATGTCCGCGAACAGGCTGCTTATACCTATAACCCGGAACTGAGCATCGAACCGCAGAGGAGAAACCTTGCCGGTGGCGGGCGTAGCAATGACTATTACATCACGTTATCCCAGGGCATCGAAACCGCAGGTAAACGCGGCTACAGAAAAACGGCTGCCGAGGCAGGCAGCGAAGCGGCATCTGCGGCGCAAAAAGCGATGAAGCAACGACTGATGATCGATGCAGCGACTGCTTATATCAACCTGTTTTACGCACAAAAAGCATTGGTGCTGAATCAGCAAATCAGCAAGCTGTATGCACAGCTTGCCAAAGGGGTTCTTCGCAGGTTTCGTGCCGGTGAAGCCAGCAAGCTGGATGTGAATCTGATTCAGTCATCCTATGCTTCCAGCCTCAATGCCCTGCTGACTTCCGAGCAGGACGTGCTATTAAAAAAACAGGCATACTTTAATGCTATTGGCAAAACGAACGCAGCGCTTCCAGAGCGGCTTCCGGATGTTGACCGCTGGCAGGAGCCGACAGATATATTTGAACATATATGGCAAACCCGCCCGGATATTCAGGTGCTTCGCCAGCAGGAAAAAAAGGCTGCTGCGCTTGCCCGGCTGGCTGATGCCAATCGCATCCCTGACATTACGCTTTCCGCCATGGCTGCACGTGAAGCAGGAGATCGTCTGCTTAAAATTGGCATCACTATTCCCTTGCCCGTTTTCAACACACATCGGGGTTCCTGGCGCGCCGCGCTGGCGAATGCCGAAAGCAGCCGTACCCGGCTGGCATGGGCAAAACAACAATTGCGTTTCGAACTGGATGCGGCACAACAAACGTATGAGGCCAGCTTTCGCGCTGCCAGAGCGGTAACACAATCTGCCATCATGAAACATTCGGACGAAGCCATTGCGCTTGCCCGCAAGGCCTGGGAAGCCGGTGAACTGGAGCCGGAAGAAATGGTCCTGCGTATTCGGCAGGCTACCGATGCCAAACTGACATCCATGGAAACACTGCGCCAGCACTGGCTGGCACGCATCCAGCTTGCCCGTGTGCTGGGTCAACCGACAATGATCATCAAAGGAAGGGAACAATGAACAAGGGGCTTATGCTATTGATAGTTTTTTCGCAATGTCTGATGTGGACCACAGCCTGGTCAGGCGAACACGGACATGAGCATGGCACTGAAGCAGCCCATGCCGCGCATGGCGGTGAACATGGACATGAAGGTGGCGATATTACCCTTACTCCTGAACAGCTTTTGCAGGCCGGACTGAAGGTCATCACACTTAAACCCGAACATCAGGCAAAAATACTGTCAGCGCCCGGTGTGGTTCGTTACGATGACTACAAGATTGCCGATGTTACCAGCATGGTGGATGCGATTGTTGATGCCCGGCATGTGCGCCTTGGCGAACAGGTGAAGCGGGGCGATGCCCTGATCACCCTGAAAAGCACTGCGCTGGCGCAAGCTGAAGCGAACTGGTTGCGAGCGCAGGCAGAGTATCGCAAAAGCGAGCAGGAATACCGCAGGCTCCGCCCTCTGGCTGCCGATGGCATTGTTTCACAGGCGCGTTTGCAAACTTCCCGCAGCGCTTACGAAACGGCCAGGGCACAACAACTGGCAGCGCGTGCCACACTGGCTTCCTACGGGCTTTCCGAGAGCAAGATCAGGCGCCTTGATGATGGCAAGGGCTTTGGCCTGGTCACCTTGCGGGCGGCGATTGATGGCACAGTCATCGCTGATCAGGTGGTGTTGGGGCAACATATTGCCGCTGGCTCCCGTTTGATGCGTATTGTGGATGAATCCACCGTTTGGGTGGAAGCCAATATTCCGCCCTCCCGATTGATGGATGTGCAGGCAGGTGCGGCAGCATCGGTGGTGGCAAAAGGCACGACGCAATATCTGCAAGCCAAAGTTGCGGCTATCCACCACGAGCTGGATGCCACCACACGCACGGCTATTGTGCGTCTGGAAGTGGACAATGCAAAACACGCGCTGCATGCGGGCATGTTTGTTGATGTTGAAATTCGCCTTGGCGATGGTGAAGAAGGACTTTTGCTACCAGCTTCGGCAGTGCAGCGGCAGGGTAGCGAACACATTGTCTTTGTTGAGGAAAAGACGGGACACTTTGAACGCCGGGAGGTGGAAGTCGAAGCTGTCGGTATGGGCAAGGTACGCATCCGCAGCGGTTTGAAAGCAGGTGAAAAAGTGGTGTTTGAAGGTTCATTTGCGCTGCTCTCCGAATTACTCAAGTCGGGCTTTGAAGCCCATAATCACTGAGGTTCACCATGTTTGTCAAACTTATTGATGCAGCTATTAACAATCGTTTGCTGGTACTGCTGCTGTTGCTCGGTTCTGTGGGCTATGCTGTGTTTGTCGTACCCAGGCTGAATCTTGATGCCTTTCCTGATGTCACCAATGTGCAAGTGCAAATCAATACCGAAGCTCAGGGGCTGGCTGCCGAAGAAGTGGAGCAACTGATCACCTATCCCATCGAGGCGGGGATGTATGCCTTGCCGGATGTGGAAGAAGTGCGTTCCATTTCCAAAACTGGCTTGTCGGTCGTTACTGTGGTTTTCAAGGAAGGTACGGATATTTATTTTGCCCGTCAATTGATTGCACAACAATTGCAGGAGGTGCGCCAAAATGTGCCTGCCTGGGCTGGTCAGCCTGTAATGGGGCCCAATACCTCGGGACTGGGGCAGGTTTTTCAGTACATGATCAAAGCTGATCCGGATGCTGGTTATGATGCCATGACGTTGCGTGCGCTGAACGACTGGGTGGTCAAACTGATGCTGATGCCAGTGGAAGGTGTGACCAATATTCTCTCGTTTGGTGGTGAGGTGCGTCAGTATCAGGTGAGACTGAAAGCAGACCGCCTGCTGGCCTACAAACTGAGCACTGCCGATGTGGTGAAAGCCATTGAAGTGAACAACCGCAATGTCGGTGGCTGGTATCTTCCACAGGGAGATGAACAACTGGTGATTCGTGGTGTCGGCTGGATCCCTGGTGGCAAAAAAGGCTTGTCGGCGATTGCCGCAATTCCTGTGAAAACCGTGAATGGCGTGGTCGTGCGGGTGCGTGATGTGGCCAGCGTAGCCTTTGGCGGCGAGATTCGTCAGGGCGCGGTGACGATGACCGAACGCCTGGACAACGGCGATGTGCGTTCGCTGGGCGAAGTGGTGGTCGGCATCGTGCTCAAGCGTTTTGGCGCCAACACCAAAAACACCATTGATGATGTCAAATCCCGGCTGAAGATTGTGCAGCAGGCACTGCCGAAGGGCGTGAGTATCCAGCCGTTTTATGATCAGTCGGAACTGATTTCCAAAGCCGTCTGGACGGTGGAAAAGGCTTTGCTGGAGGCCTTTGTGCTGATCGTTGTGGTGCTGTTTCTCTTTTTGATGAATTTGCGGGCAGCCACGCTGGTGTTGATTTCCGTGCCGGTATCGGTGCTGGCCGCGCTCGCCGCCATGCAACATTACGGTATTTCGGCCAATCTGATGAGTCTGGGCGGGCTGGCGATTGCCATCGGCATGATGGTGGATGGTTCGGTGGTGATGGTGGAAAACATTTTCAGGCATCTGGAGCGGGTACGCGAGGAAGGTCACGGCATTGCCCTGCTGATCACTGAGGCGGCCAGAGAAGTCGCCAGACCCGTATTGTTTGCCGTGCTGATTATCCTGATTGTGTTTACGCCACTGTTCACGCTGGAGGGCGTGGAAGGCAAGATGTTTACCCCTATGGCCTTATCCATTTGCTTTGCCATGTTCGCCTCTTTGCTGGTGGCGCTATTTGTGATGCCGGTGCTGGCCAGTTATTTTTTCACCAAAGGCGTGGTTCACCGGGAAAGCCCGATCGTAAAACCGCTGGCGCATGCTTATCATCAATTGCTGGACTGGGCATTGAAGCACAGCAAGGCGGTGGTGGCAGGTGCCAGCCTTGCCTTTATCGGCTCCCTGGCGCTGGTGCCATCGCTGGGGACGGAGTTTGCGCCGGAGCTGGAAGAAGGCACGATAGCGATTCGGGTGACGTTGGCGCCATCGTCTTCGCTGGCCTATGCCAAGAATGTGGGACAACAACTGGAAAAAATTCTGCTGGATAACTTCCCGGAAATCACCTACGCCTCGGCGCGTACTGGTCGTGCGGAAATCGGCGGCGACCCTGAGCCAGTATCCAACGTTGAAATTTTCGTTGGCCTGAAGCCCGTCTCGGCATGGAGCAGCGCCGATAACCGGGAGGCATTGCAAACCCTGATGCGCGAGAAACTGGAAGCGGTGCCGGGTATTTTGCTCGCCTTTACCCAGCCCATTGCCATGCGCGTGGATGAGTTACTCTCTGGTGTTAAGGCATCACTGGCAATCAAGCTGTTTGGCCCGGATTTAGCGGTACTGGCCGAGATTGGACGCAAGATTGAAAAGCTGACCAAAGACGTTGAAGGCACACGGGATGTGGAGATGGAGCAGATCGAAGGTGAATCGCAACTGGTAGTCAGGCCAGACCGGGAAGCGCTTGAACGCTACGGTATCCCGGTGAACGAAGTGATGAGTCTGGTTGCTGATGCTATCGGCGGCGTTGCAGCAGGGCAGGTGATTCAGGGCAATGAGCGTTACGATATCTATGTCCGTTTAGGAGAGACCTACCGCAATAGTCCCGATGCCATTGCGGCGCTGATTTTGCAATCCGTTGATGGCCATTGGGTGCGATTGGGCGATGTCGCTACCGTTGCTGTGGAGCAGGGACCACCGATGATTCGACGCGATGATGTGCAGCGCAGAGTGGTCATTCAGAGCAATGTAGAAGGGCGTGATATGGGCAGTCTGGTGGCCGAGCTGGATCGGCGTATCCACAACGAGATCAAACTGCCGCCAGGCTATTCCGTGGTCTTTGGCGGCCAGTTTGAGAACCAGCAACGGGCACAGGCAAAACTGATGATTGTCGTGCCGGTATCGTTATTGCTGATCTTTCTGATGCTGTATTTTATGTTTCATTCGCTGGGCCAGGCGGCACTGATCATGCTTAATGTGCCGCTGGCGCTGATTGGTGGCATCGTCGCGCTGTACATTTCGGGGCAATACCTGTCGGTACCATCCAGTATTGGGTTTATCGCCCTGTTTGGCGTGGCCGTGCTCAATGGCGTGGTGCTGGTCGATGCCATCAATCGGCACCTTGGCATACATGGCCCGAGTGAAGCCATTCGCAAGGGTGCGGAAAGTCGCTTAAGACCCGTGCTGATGACGGCCACTATCGCCGCCCTTGGTCTGCTGCCACTGCTCATGGCCACAGGCATCGGCTCGGAAATTCAAAAACCACTGGCGACGGTCGTGGTCGGCGGACTGGTTTCTTCCACTTTGTTAACGCTGTTTGTATTGCCCTGTTTGTTCAGCGTTTTCAGCAAATACAAGCAGTAAGCGAGATGCATAAGCCCTATAGGTCTTATACGTCCTATAGGGCTTATAGACCTATAGGAGACGACAATGAAAAACATCACAGGAGCGCTGTTGATCATGGCGCTGATGAGCCTGCTTGCATCATGTGCCAGCGTGGGTGAAAAAAATACGGAATCAAGTGCCAAACAGCATGAAAACGAGCATCATATTGGCGGACATTTGTATCGGAAAGGGCGATATATCCATCATCACCACGATGAGGAGAAAGAGGAGTAGCTGATAGCCTTCAGGTGGATTAACCATGTATGAATCATAATCACCAGCAAGGATTGGGTATCGCCTTCTGGCTCACGCTGGCTTTTGCCGGGGTGGAACTGGTTGGCGGCTTTGTGGCCAACTCACTTGCTTTGCTGGCGGATGCCTGGCATATGCTTTCGGATGTGGCGGCGCTGGGGCTGGCAATGCTTGCCGGACGCATCGCCATGCGTCCGGCACATGAAACAATGACCTATGGTTACGGCAGGGCGCGACTTCTGGCCGCACAATTCAATGGTTTGATGTTGTGGTTCCTCTGTGGTTGGATCATTTGGGAAGCAGTGGACAGATTGCAAGCGCCACCGGCGGTGCAGGGAAGCATGGTGTTGTGGATTGCCGCTGCGGGGCTGGCGCTGAACCTGCTGCTGATGCGTTTTTTGCACGCTGATGCTCACCATGACATCAATATGCGTGCGGCGTACTGGCATGTTCTGGGCGATGCGCTTGGCTCTGTAGCAGCAATTGTTGCCGGGCTGGTGATTATGCACACGGGCTGGATGATGATCGACCCGTTATTGTCGCTGCTTGTTGCCGGCATACTGGCATGGGGTGGCTGGCGGCTGGTGCGTGATACCAGCATGGAGCTGATGGAGGCTGTGCCTCCGGGGATAAAAGTACGCGATGTGCAACAGATACTTCAGGATGTTGAAGGGGTGAATGGCCTGCATCATATCCACCTGTGGCGTTTGCCAGGGGGCGCACTGGCGCTTTCAGCGCATGTGGAGTTGAATGACATGCAGCACTGGCCGGAGCTTCTGCCTGTTTTGCTCGAACAACTAAAGCAACAGGGCATTGAACATGCCACATTGCAGGCTGAATCTTCAGGATGTCAGAAATAGGCATTTTCTAGGAGTCTGTCGGACTTTGGCAATCGTCACGAGAAATAGCGGGATTGAGTCAAATATACGACCTGTTGGCGGCGAATAGCAGCGCTATTTAACAAAAACAGGGCGAAGATTTGGCCAATATCCGCTTTTTCGTAGTAGATTGATCAAAGTCCGACAGACTCCTAGGCTTGTTCTGGGTTTGTCCAGCATAGAATCCAACAATATTGCCCTTGCCTGCACTCATGCCATGATTTCGGCATGGGATACAAACACCGCGCCTCAACCACCCCGGCATCACCGCGAAAAAGCATGGGTCGGCGTGTGATTATCTCTTTGCTGGGCATTTTGTTGATCCTGTTGCTGTTTGGCTGGCATCAGTGGCGTGATATTACCGATATTTATCATCGTGCCTTATCTATTGAACGGGCCAACCAACACAGTCATCAGTTACATAGCATTGAACTGAAAACGCAACGGCTGGCCATGCTGGTGCATGATTTCCTGATCAATGGCACACCCGATTATCCACCCGCATACCGCCAGCTTTCACAGATGCTGAGGCAACAAGACGATGATCCGGTATTTCATCAGTTATTGCGCCGCATGGATCGTACTGCCGCTGCTATTTTCGCACTGCCAGCGGCCACCGAAAACATGGAAGGGCCATTATTGCTGCACGACCTTGATACTGTCATGGCGGACATCTCACAGCGCATTGCCACCTCGCATCAGCAACTGGATCATAGCGTCAACGGGGATTTACATATGATCAATGGCTTGCAACGCGATATGCGGGATGATTTTTTGTTTTCGCTGATCTTCATCGCATCGTTGTTGCTCACCCTCGCGCTGTATATGTATCGACGGGTAATTCGTCCGCTGGCGGTGTTGCAGCATGAGGTGGAACGCAGCCGCCGCTCATTACAGCCACCGGTATGCCCGGATTTTGGCGATAACGAACTGGGCGAACTGGCGCGCGCACTGAACCGGCTGGGCAAGGAGGTGCAAGATCACCAGCAGGCACTGAGTCAGGCGCGCAGCCTGCTCGCCCATCAGGAAAAAATGCAGGCGCTGGGCATGCTCTCGGCAAGTATTGCGCATGAACTTGGCAATCCGCTGGCCGCTGCCATGGTGTCGCTGAACGTTGCTCAGCGTAAGCTGGAGAAACGTGACGCGGATGCCTGCAATCAGCAGTTGACAAAGGCAGAAGAATCCTTGCAACGGGCTGAGTCCATCATCCACAATATGCTGAATTTCAGCCGTCCGGGGGCTGAGGGCATGCAACACAAGCCGCCACTGCAACCGCTGATCAGCGAGGCCATCAATCTGCTAAGGCTTGGTCGTCACGGGCAGGCTGTAACATTTCGCGTCTCATGCCCGGCCACACTGCCAGCTTTTAGCGTCAACATTGATATGCTGCGGCAGGTGCTGGTGAACCTGCTGGTCAATGCCTGCCATGCCAGTCCGCAGGGTGGCAGCATTCATATTCACGTCTGGAGCAATGAAGCCCTGCATATTGATGTGAAAGATGAAGGGCACGGCATTGATGCCGCGCATCAGCAGGCGTTGTTCTCGCCGCTGTTTACCACCCGCGAGCAGGGTGAAGGCAGCGGCCTTGGTCTGGCCATCAGCCGCGATCTGATGCGGCGCATGGGCGGAGATCTGCAACTGGTGGAAAGTTCTGCTGATGGTAGTGTGTTCCGTATATCCATTCCAGTGGAGGCAAGATGCTGATTTTGGTGGTTGAAGATGAAGCGCATATTCGTGAGGGCATTGCCAGCATGCTGGATGATGAAGCATGGCAGGTATTAACGGCGGAAGATGTGCATTCAGCCATGGCGCTGATCAACGGGGAAGACCCGGACGTGGTACTGTGCGATATCCACCTGCCGGACGGCGATGCCTTTCAGGTGCTGCGTGCCTGTCAACAGCGGCAACATGAAATCCATGTGCTGTTCATGACCGCCTTTGGCAACCGTGAAGTGGCTGTCCAGGCGATTCGTGAAGGGGCGTATGACTATATTGCCAAACCGATTCGCTTTGATGAATTGTTTGCCCGTTTGCAGCGGTTGCAGACGCTGTGTCAAATGCGTGGTCAGCTACAGCGACAACTGGCGGACACACGCCAGCAAAGCCGGTTATCCCTGTTCGGTGATTCGCCACACATGCAGGAAGTGCGCAACATGGCGGCAAAGGCGGCCAGCGTTAGCGCCCCGGTACTCATCACGGGGGAAACAGGTGTTGGCAAGGGCATGCTGGCGCAGGCTATTCATAGCAGCGGCAACCGCGCCGATCATCCGCTGGTGCGCATCAATTGCGCCGCTATTCCGGAAACCTTGCTGGAATCCGAGCTGTTCGGCTATCGCCGGGGCGCTTTTACCGGCGCTGATCAGCACAAAAAAGGACTGCTTGATGCCGCTACAACGGGTACATTATTCCTCGATGAAATTGGTGAAATGCCCATGACGCTGCAAGCGCGACTGCTGCATGTGCTTGATGACGGGCACTTTCGCCCACTGGGCGCAACGCGCAGCACCCGTTTCCAGGGGCGTATTATTGCAGCAACCAACCTGCCAGCAGAATCGCTGCAACAAGGCAGGCAGTTTCGTCAGGATTTGTTTTATCGTTTATCGGTCATCAGTATTCACATACCACCATTGCGACAACGCCTGGAAGACATCATCCCGCTGGCCGAACGCATTTATCAGCAGTTGCTTGAGGATGCCGGAATGCCAGCAGCCCCGTTGCCAGCAAGGCTGGCTGAAACATTACTGGCACATGACTGGCCGGGTAATGTGCGTGAGTTGCGCAACACCCTGGAGCGCAGTCTTATTCTTGATGTTCCCGATCATAGGCCCGCTGAAGCCTTATGCACACTGGCCACTGCCACTGAGCGCTTTGAAAAAATGTGGATTAAGCGGACGATCCACGCCTGCGGGGGTGACAAGGCGCGTGCAGCCGAAGTGCTTGGTATCGGTCTTTCCACACTATATCGAAAGTTGTAACGACCTGCATTCAGGAAACGGGATTATTAGCCATAACGCATGTTCAGAAATACGCCTGTTTATTT
>WFOJ01000118.1 GCA_015488125.1 Mariprofundaceae bacterium | reverse complement strand
TGCGGTCGATATGCTCATTGATTGACGAATCTTTCTCGATATAGGTATCCGAAGCGGGAACATAGGCTTCCGGTTGATAGTAATCATAATAGGAAACGAAGTATTCCACAGCATTATCAGGAAAAAACTGGCGAAACTCACTGAATAGCTGTGCTGCCAGTGTTTTGTTATGAGCCATGATCAGCGTCGGCTTTTGCACTTCGCTGATGATTTTGGCCATGGTATAGGTTTTACCTGAGCCGGTAACGCCAAGCAGGGTTTGGTGGCGGTTGCCTGCGTTAATACTTGCTGTCAGTTCGGCAATGGCCTGAGGCTGGTCGCCACATGGTGGAAACGGGGCTGATATATTGAAACGCACCGGCGAAGGCTAGGAGTCTGTCGGACTTTGGCAATCGTTATGGGAACCGCACGTTTGCGTTGATTTGATCAGATTTGACAATCTTCCAGGTGTGTCGTGGTGTTGCGGAGGCGTAATTTTTAGCGAAATGATCTCGGTGTTGGGTAAGAGGGTGGCAAAAACACCCGCTTACCTGAGCAGAAACGAGGTGTTTTCAATCGATTGGCAGTATGTTTTTATTACGACTTTTTGATGGAAAGGGTGCGAATGCGTATGATTGTATCAGTACGCTTTTGAAGGCATTGCATCGTGACTTTTCCAAATTAAAAATGGGGAACAATATGCGGGAAAAACACACAAAAACTGTGAAAGGTATTGATTTGGATAATCTCGAACTAGCTGAACGGGTGGGCGATCTCTATTATGATGCGTTGACTGAATTTCTGAATGGACTTAGCGATAAATTACAACAAGATGAGCTTGCTGATCGTAAGCGTGGACGAGTAAAACTGGCAAATGAACTGGAACAAGGTGCCGAATGCCTGGCTCAGGCAGCAAAACATATCGGTGTGGCATGGGATATTTGCGAACCATATGTGCAACGATGGAGGATAGCACATGGCAAGATGTAGCTCTTGAACTGCTGACAAAGGTACAGAGCGTGACGCTCAAGTACTTGAATCGCATTGGGTGCGTTGCCGGAGTGTTCGGGCGGATCATCAACGTCCAGGAGTCGGTCGAGCTTTATCCATCTACTACGAAAAGGCGGGTATTGACCACATCTTCGCCCCGTTTTTGTTAAATAGCGCTACTACTTACCGCCAACAGATCGTTCGATTTGACTCAACCCCGTTATTTCTCGTAACGATTGCTAAAGTTCGACAGACTTCCAGGTGATTTTTGTCACTGCATACGCGATGCATTGATGCATGTTTGCCTCACGTGTTCTGATATAGGGGAGAGTCATGCAAGACATTATGGGAATATTGGGTGACGACCAGGAATCTTTCCACAGGGCGATGGTAAAGCGAATGCTTGCTACTGGCGAATATGGCAAGGCTGCTGATTCGTTGACTGCCTTGATCCGCCTTGCACCTAAAAATATTTCTTACATGAAGATGGCGGCTATGGTTTACCAGAAGATTGATCATCGCGAACAGGCCGCTTTCTGTTATCTCAGACTGGCCGAGTTATACGCGGCCAAGAAGGATTTTGCCGCTGTAGCCAAAACATTGGATCGCTGGCAGGCGTTGCAGCCAGCCAATGCCACGGCAATTCGTCGCGATCTGTATCACTTCTGTCGTCAGCATGGTTGTACGCTGGCCGAGGGGTTGGGTATTCTTGAAGCGAGTGAACGTATTGTTTGCTTTTTACACGAACATCCGGCTTTTAGATTCTTACATGATCATGCGTTTGCAGAGTTGATGCACGCACTTTCGCCGGTTACATTGTCCGATGGCGAGTGCGTTGCCCGGTGTGGTGAAGCTGCTGATTGCCTGTTTCTGGTGATGACAGGCGCCTTGCTTCCCGTGGTGGAGGGCAGTGATGGCACACGGCATGCGATGACCTCTTTTGGCTCGGCGAGCATTGTCGGCGAGGTTCCGTTTCTTACAGGCGAGGGAAAGCGCACGGCGGATTTGTATGCACAAGGAACAACGACGCTATATACACTCTCCTATCAGCAGTTGGCACGTCTGACCGAAAAATATCCGGTTATTCGCCAATGTCTTGAACAACAGTATCGTGTTCATATTTCCGAACGCATGCTTGGTGAAGCCCCGTTTTTTCGCCACTATACCACAGCGCAACGTCGGCAGATTGCCAGCCAGATGAGCTTGGTGGATGTTGCTGCTGATACCACGCTATTTGAGTATGGCGCACGTGATGAGCTGGATTTTTATGTTGTTGTCTCGGGGTGGTTTTCTGTTAGCGCACCCGTTCGTGGCAGCTTGCGTCATCTTTATACGGCATCCGTCGGTGATGTTCTGGGTGAACTTGGAGTATTGCAAAATGTTCGCCACTTGACTGTGCGCGCTGTATCCGAAGGGCAGCTGTTGCGCTGGCCTGAAGCCATGTATCGTCAGTGCTTTATGAAGGACGAAAACTTGCGCAACACATTAAGTCTTCGTTTGCAACGCCTGAATCAAAAGATCACCGCATTGTAAACACAAGGACCGCGTTGTTGATCAGTGTCCAGTTTTGCTCTCCCTTTATGACCCCCGGCGAGATGAATCGCCGGAGGTAAAACACAGGAGTGGTAACTGTGGAAAGTGGCACGCAATCTTCATATATTGTTTGACGGAACGTGGCTAAAGCGTCGCGCTCTCCGGATAAAACATGCTACCCCACCTTATACACCGGATTCGGCAACTGCATCATCTGCTGTAGAAGCTGCGGATACCAGGCTGACGTTTTCAGCATTATTGCCCCTGTGGGTGCGGTAGCAACTGAAGCTTACCCGGTCACCGGGCTTGAGCGCATGAACATACTCTTCTTTGACCTTGCTGATATGGAAGAAGATATTCTCATCACCCTCATCCGGAGCAATAAAACCGTAGTTATCATGAAGGTTGATGATCTCGCCATATTGTACCGGGGTTGGCTGGTGTTCCACCATGCCGGCTACGGTGCGTGCCATGGCCAGCGTTTTTTCATGATCATCGTAATTTAATTCAATTTCCGGGATGTCTTCGAGCATTTCTACCAATTTACGGTAACCATGGTGGCGGTGACTGAACTGTGCATCGCGGTGTTTGAGTTCTACGCCCAGCGTGGCCAGATTGACCCAGCGCCCCTGATAGGCGTATTGTTCCAGCGATTTCAGGGTTTGCAACACGATTTCCTGATCGTCGCTTAAATCACGCGATGCCTGTTGTTCATTTTCCTTGCCTGGTTTGTGGTAGGGAATCACATCATCCGCCAAGCGGGTAAGATCGCGGGATAAGGTATCGGGCAGGGCGAGAATAATAATGCGGATGCCCATGGCTTTTAATTCAGCCAACAGGGGGATATAGTCGCGATCACCTGAGGCGAGAATAATGGTATCCAGTCGGGGGTTTTGAAAAAACAGCTTCATCGCCGATACCGTGAGATAGCAATCAAGACTGCTTTTGCCATCCTGGGATAAAGGGACAAACACGGGCTGAATGCCGTTGCGCTGTATTTCCGGTAACTCGCTGGAGAAGTTCAGCCAGTCGCCAAAGGCCTGAATGGACAACAGGCGATTGCAGTAGGCGCTGCAACTTTCGATGATTTTTCCCCAGTCCGGGGTTTCAGCATAATTATTCAGTGATGAATAATGAATGTTTTCAACGTCGATAAAGACGGCTGCTCCACTACGATCAGACATGATTCTTCCATTTTTATTTTATTTTTACTTGTTGGCAACACATCAGTGGATTTTTTTGTTATCATGAGAAATAACTTCAACATCAATAATACCATCATCCTGTTGTGTATGCATGACAGGTGAAACAGCAAAGCGCATGATCAGCAGCCGACGCACAGCGGGTATGAGCAGCAAAAAGCCAATTGCATCAGTAATGAATCCCGGCGTAAACAACAATAGGCCGGCCATGCCAAGCATCAGGCCATGCAGCACATGTTCTGCTGGCAAACCGCCATTCGCCAGCTCCCGTTGCGCCGATAACAGCGTCATCAGCCCCTGCAGGCGAATTAGAATACCACCTAACAAGGCGGTGAATACGCATAGTAGGATGGTTGTGAGGCCACCGATGCCGCGTCCTACTTCGATCAGGACGTATAATTCGATCAGTGGAATAATGACAAACAACAGTAATAACAGGCGAAACATCATCAGCTTTGCATCAGTTGTTGTTTCAGGTGCTGCGCTGTGCGCTGGGCACGCGCGTTGATGAATTTTTGCAAATTGCGGTGCACAGAGGGGCTGGCCTCGGCAATAATTCTCAGTGTGTTGGCGTTAAGAATCAAGGAGTCCAGAGCCTCAGAGGTCATTGCCGAGTAGGCCAGCCTGCCATCACGACTGGCCAGCTCACCAATCATGTCATTATCGCGGCGCACTTCAAGCAGGGTTTCCTCGCCGTTACGACCGGGCAGGGAAACCTCGACCTCACCGGAAAGAATCAGGTGAACACCCGAGGGTTTGTCGCCACGCGAAAACACCTGGCTGGCGGCAGGCAAATAGTGAACTTTCAGTGCGTTGGCCAATTGTTCACGAACGTGGGGTTCCATAGCCAGAAAAACCGGATGAGTGGAAAAAAAACTGTCCAACAAGCGGCTTGAAAGCAGTTGGTTCAGGCGGTTGCGAAAGTTGGTGTCAGCTTCGATCACTTGTTGTACCGCCGAAGCAGACACGCGCACAATATCACTGGGTTCATTGGCAAATACCGAGGTGTAACGAAATTTTTTTCGTAAAATGCCGAATTCGCCGTATAGATCGCCGCTGTGAATTTGCGCCAGAATCTTTACTCCCTTACTGCTTCGCCGGGTAATGGATACGCTACCTTTGCGAATAAAATGCAAATCATAGGAAGCGCTACCTTCATGTAGCACTTCAACACCTCTGGATACATGCATGTGGCGACTGGATGAATTCAGAATCCGCATATTCACCGTCGAAAGACCATTAAGAATGGGAAACTTGACTTCATCCAGCAATGGCCCCCGATTCGAGCCTATGTGAATGCCCGAAATATCCAAAAAATCATCACCACTCATATTTCGACCTCCTGACGCGGTAGGCGTCGGTCATAGCCGCTGCTGATCGTCAACAGGCGGATTGGCAAGCGATGCCCTCTCCCCGAAAAACATCACAAAAATTCGCTGTTCATCAATGGTTGCAAGGCGGCAGGAAGGCGTACTCGCCCGTCCTTCTGCCAACCATTCTCCAGCAATGCTACCAGCGTGCGACCGATCGCCAGACCTGAGCCATTTAAGGTAGCCACTGGTCGTGGCTTGCCATCTTCGGCACGGTAACGAATGCCGGCGCGTCGCCCCTGAAACTGGGCGAACGACGAGCATGATGAGATTTCACGGTAACATTGCTGTGAGGGAAGCCACACTTCCAGATCAATCGTTCGGCAGGCGGAGAAGCCAATATCACCGGCGCACAAATCCACTGCCCGATAAGGAAGCTCCAGCGCCTGCAATACCGCCTCGGCATGTTGCAATAACTGTTCAAGTTGTACCAGCGCCTGTTCCGGCTGGGTTAGCCAAACCAGTTCCACTTTATCGAATTGATGCTGACGGATCATCCCACGTGTATCACGTCCGGCAGCACCAGCCTCGCGACGAAAACAGGGCGTATAGCCACAATGACGAATAGGCAACTGCGATGCCTCAAGAATTTGATCCTGATACAGATTGGTGATCGGTACTTCGGCGGTTGGGATGAGATAGGCATCCTCACCTTCCAGACGGTAGAGGTCATCGGCAAACTTGGGCAACTGTCCGGTACCTGTCAGGGTTTTACGGTTGGCAATCGCCGGCACCCAGACTTCTTCATAGCCATGCTGATCGACGTGCATATTCAACATGAATTGCATCAGGGTACGTTCCAGGCGCGCACCACGTCCACGCAGTACGGAAAAACGGCTGCCGGCCAGTTTAGCGGCGGATTCAAAGTCGAGAATACCCAGTTGTTCACCAATTTCCCAATGCGGTGGCGTTATATCAGGACGCGGTGTTCCCCAGCGATAACGTTCGACATTGGCTGATTCATCCAGTCCGTCCGGTGTGCTGTCATCAGGTGGATTAGGGATTTCCAGCAACACGCGAGCAAAGGCTTCTTCCGCTTCACGGGCTTCAGCATCCAACGCTTTGACGCGGGACGCGACGGCTTTCATGCGCGCCATTTCTGCTGTTGCATCCTCACCAGCCGCTTTTTTCTGACCAATGAGACGCGATACCTGATTGCGTTCAGCCTGCAATGCTTCCAGTTCGCTTTTGAGCGCTCGTTGCCGCTGATCCAGCAAACGTGCTTGCACCCAGGGAGAATCGTCATTCAGCCAGGCTGGATCTCTGCGTGCCAGTGCGGCCGCCATGGCTTTGTGAGATGCGCGAAACTCGCGGCGGTCAATCATAGATCAACCTCGTGATCAACATCCATATCATCTTGTTTTTCCAGTACGCGCACGGCACCAATCACTGTTTCATCATCGTTGCAACGGATCAAGGTCACGCCCCGGGTGTTGCGTCCAATGATTGATACGCTATCCATGCGGATACGCACCAGTCGCCCACTATCTGTCATCATCATCACCTGATCATCATCAAGCACCTGTAGTGCGGCGACCATGGCACCGTTGCGTCCACCGGTTTTCAGGGTAAATACGCCCTGACCACCACGTTTCTGGCGATTGTATTCGGATACCGCCGTCCGCTTGCCAAAGCCTTTTTCTGAAACAACGAGTAAAGAGGCGCGTTCAGCTACCAGACTCAGTGCAATCACATGGTCACCTTCAGGCAGTCGCATGCCCGTCACGCCTCGCGTGGCGCGTCCGGTTGGCCGTACATCGCTCTCGGAGAAACGAATGGTTTTGCCACCGGAGGAAGCCAGCATAACATCCTGATTACCATCTGAAACAACAGCGCCAATTAACTCGTCGCCTTCATCAAGGTTGATGGCGTGAATGCCGTTGTTGCGGATATGCGCATAAGCAGACAGGGCGCTCTTTTTCACCACGCCACGACGTGTTGCCATGATGATAAAATGCTCTTCATCAAAGGTTCGTACAGCCAGTGTATTGGAGATTTTTTCGCCTTTTTCCACGGGCAACAGGTTAACCAGAGCTTTGCCCCGAGCGGCGCGTCCAGCTTGCGGAATTTCATATACCTTTTTGCGGAAGACGCGACCCCGGTCAGAGAAAAACAGTAAATAGTCGTGCGTTGAAGCGACCATTAGCTGTGCCACCACATCCTCATCCTTGGTGACCATGGCGGTCTTACCTTTGCCACCACGGCGCTGCGCACGATATAACGAGGTGGCATTGCGCTTGATATAGCCTTCATTGGAAATGGTAATTACCATATCCTCTTCAGTAATCATGTCTTCGACTGAAATTTCAGCGGTTTCATCAACGATTTCTGTGCGGCGTGGTTCGCCAAACTGCTCGTTAATGGCTTCCAGTTCTTCAACAATGACATTCATCAGCAGTGTTTCATCGGCGAGAATGGCTTTAAGTTTGGCAATTGTCGCCATAACCTGATCGTATTCGCCTTGGATCTTGTCGCGTTCCAACCCTGTTAAGCGTTGCAAACGCATATCCAGAATTGCTTGCGCCTGACGTTCGGAGAGCGAAAAATCAGTCATCAGCCCGGTTCTTGCCTCAATTGCCGTCTGGCTACCGCGAATTAGCGCAATCACTTCATCAATTCGCTCAAGAGCCAGCAGCAATCCCTGCAGGATATGTGCCCGTGCTTCAGCCTTCTCCAGTTCAAATAAACAACGACGGGTCACCACCTGACGACGATGATCAACAAAATGGGACAACAGCTCGCGCACACCGCACAGGCGAGGTTGACCATCCAGCAAGGCCAGATAATTGCAGCCGAAATTACACTGTAGCTGGGTATGCTTGTAGAGGTTATTCAATACTACTTCGGGAATTTCATTGCGTTTTAATTCGATGACAATACGCATGCCATCGCGATCGGATTCATCACGCAGATCCGAAATACCTTCAAGCTTCTTGTCGCGCACCAAGCCGGCAATATTTTCGATCAGTCGTGCTTTGTTGACCTGATAGGGCAGTTCATTGATCACCAATGCCATGCGTTTGGTTCGGGGATGGGTTTCTACCACTGCCCGGGCGCGCATGGTGATGGAGCCACGTCCTGTGGAAAAAGCCTTGCGCATGCCTTGACGACCATAAATAAAACCACCCGTTGGAAAATCCGGTCCAGGCATGATGTCCATCAGTGACGCATCGCTGATATCCGGTGTGCGAATCAGGGCAATGGTGGCTTTGATGGTTTCGGCAAGATTGTGAGTGGGGATATTGGTTGCCATGCCCACGGCAATGCCCTGAGAACCATTCACCAGCAAGTTGGGGTATCGGGCGGGCAATACTTTTGGCTCTTGTAGTGAGCCATCGTAGTTTTCACCAAAATCCACGGTATTCTTGTCAATATCGGCCAGCAAAGCAGCTGCCAGTTTACTCATGCGGGCTTCGGTATAACGCATGGCGGCCGGTGAATCACCATCAACCGAGCCAAAGTTGCCCTGGCCATCCACCAAGACATGACGCATACTCCAGGGTTGCGCCATGCGTACCAATGCATCATACACCGCTGAGTCGCCATGGGGATGATATTTACCGATCACATCACCAACAACACGCGCTGACTTCTTGAAAGGCTTGTCATGCGTTGAACCAAGATCCTGCATGGCGTAAAGAATGCGCCGATGGACAGGCTTCAGGCCGTCCCGTGCATCCGGCAGGGCACGCCCAATAATGACGCTCATGGCGTAATCCAGGTAGGAACGCTTCATTTCCTCTTCAATCAGCACCGGAACAGCCGGGTTCAGGTTTTCATCCATACATTCTCCACAACATTCAATACATGTATGTGCTTGTCGTTTCTTTTAATTGGCATATTTCCACCTGCGGGCGAAAGGGCGATGATATTTGTCACCCGGTATTGCCATTCTGCGGGCAGTCATCAACCATCCAGGCGATAATTGGGGGCTTCTTCGGTAATGGTTACATCATGGACATGCGATTCATGCAGTCCTGCTCCGGTGATGCGTACAAACCTCGCCCGCTCATGCAGTCTGTCAATTGATTCGGCGCCAACATAGCCCATGGCCGCGCGCAGGCCGCCGAGCAGTTGATGCAGAATATCCGCCAGCGCACCCTTGTATGGCACGCGACCCTCAATGCCCTCAGGGACCAACTTCATGGCTTCTTCGACGTCACCCTGAAAATACCTGTCTTTACTGCCTTTCTTCATGGCTCCGACAGAGCCCATGCCGCGATACGCCTTGAATGAGCGTCCCTGATAAAGAATTTTCTCGCCTGGTGCTTCATCTGTGCCTGCAAACATGGAACCGAACATGGCTACCGAAGCGCCTGCCGCCATGGCCTTGGCAAAATCTCCCGAGAATTTGATGCCGCCATCTGCAATAATCGGCACACCGGCTTCACGGGCGGCATCAGCACAGCGCATAATCGCCGTCAATTGCGGTACGCCCACGCCGGCGACAATACGCGTGGTACAGATTGAACCCGGACCAATGCCCACTTTCACAGCATCCGCTCCGGCTTCGATCAGGTCACGCGTCGCTTCAGCAGTGGCAATATTACCGCCAATGACCTGTACATCATCGCCATATTGCCGCTTGATCTGGCGGACCTGATCAATTACCCCCTGAGAATGCCCATGTGCGGTATCAACGACAACCACATCAACACCTTCGTGGCGAAGTATTTCAAAGCGCTCCAGTTCTGCTTCGCCAACACCAATGGCTGCTGCCGTCATCAAACGGCCCAAATGGTCGCGTACTGCCTGCGGACTGGCTGAGGCTTTTTCAATATCACGCACGGTGATCATGCCGTGCAAACTGCCATCGGCATTCAGCACTGGCAGCTTTTCGATGCGATGTTGACGAAACAGGGTTTTGCACTGCTCCAGTGGTGTGCCTGGCGTCACCGTCACCAATTGCTCACGCGGAGTCATGATTTCGCTGACTGGCCGCGTGATATCGCTTTCAAAACGCATGTCCCTGTTGGTTACAATGCCACAAACACTGCCATTGGCATCCAGCACAGGAAAACCGGAAAAGCCATTATCTCTCGCCAGTTGCTGCACTGCTCCTAACGGCATATCAGTGCGCACGGTTAAGGGGTCAACCACCATGCCGGCCTCGTAACGCTTGACCTTGCGCACTTCAGCGGCCTGTTCTTTTGCTGTCAGGTTTTTATGGATAACACCCATGCCACCTGCCTGAGCCAGTACGATTGCCGTACCTGACTCGGTAACGGTATCCATGGCTGCTGACAAGACAGGAATATTCAGCCTGATTTTGTGTGTCAGGCGGGTGTTTGTATGCACGGCACGCGGCACCACGCTGCTGGCCTGAGGGACCAGTAAAACATCGTCAAAGGTTAGTCCTTCATAAAGAATTCGCGTATCTTCCATGCATATCTCCATCATTTTAGCAGGGGTGACAGGGCGGTTCTAGCCGCCAATGCGTTCCATTTCCGCATCGGAAATATCGAAATTGGCATAAACATTCTGCACATCATCCAGATCTTCCAGACGCTCGATCAGCCGCAGCAGTTTTTCGGCATCCTCACCCTCTACCTGCACGGTATTTTCGGGCAGCCAGGTGATTTCCGCCATTGCCGTTGTAAAGCCGGCTTTTTCCAGGGTTTCCTGCACAGCAACAAAATCAGCGGGTTCTGTCAGCACTTCAAGGCTATGACCGTCTTCGCTTTCAATAATATCTTCAGCGCCAGCTTCCAGTGCGGCTTCCATCAGGGCATCGCTATCCAGGCCTTCTGTTTCATAAACCAGTTGCCCCTTTTGCTGAAACATCCATGCCACACAACCGGATTCGCCCATACTGCCACCACCTTTGTTAAAAGCATAACGTACGTCCGAAACAGTGCGTTTACGGTTATCGGTCATGCAATCAACCAGAATTGCCACGCCACCTTGGCCATACCCTTCGTAGCGGACTTCTTCGATGTTTGCTCCCTCATCGCCACCGGCGCCGCGCTGGATGGCGCGATCGATATTGTCCTTGGGCATATTCACACCCTTGGCGGCAGTGATGGCAGCACGCAATCGCGGGTTGGCATCAGGGTCTGCGCCCCCCATGCGCGCGGCTACCGTGATTTCACGAATATAACGTGTGAAAATCTTGCCACGCTTGGCATCGGCAGCGGCTTTTTTATGCTTGATACTGGACCATTTATTGTGGCCTGCCATTGTTTTATCTCCTTTTTGGCGGTTGCGCAGCTTGCCCGCATAGAACGACAGCAGGCGGCAGAATCAACTGTTGCCGCCTGCATAAGCTACCTGGATATGCAAAAACACTGTCGTTATGGCTGCGTTTTTGAGGTGGCTGTCCGGATCAGCCGATGTGTTCGTTAATAAACTCGCTGAGCTTTGCCTTGTTCATGCTACCGACTTTGGTTCCCTGAACATTACCACCGGAAAACAGCATCAGCGTCGGAATACCGCGTACGCCATATTTACCTGGAGTTTCCGGATTATCGTCAATATTGATCTTGGCAACCGTTAGTTTTTCACCATATTCAGCAGCGATCTCATCCAGTACCGGTGCAATCTGCTTGCATGGTCCGCACCAGGGTGCCCAAAAGTCCACCAGTACGGGTGTTTCGCTATTTAGTACGTCATTTTCAAAGCTGTCATCACTGATGTGAACAATGTTTCCAGATGTCATTCGGATTCCCCTGTTGATGCGCCTTAATAGCGATACGAACGGTAGGTAGAACAGCGCTATCCCGCTTTCCACGCATCGCCTCTTCGTTGCTGGCGCGTTTTTAGTTGCGAAGTGCGAAGGCTAGGAGTCTGTCGGACTTTGGCAAATCTACTACGAAAAACCGGATATTGACCACATCTTTGCCCTGTTTTTGTTAAATAGCGCTGCTACTTACCGCCAACAGGTCGTATATTTGACTCAATCCCGCTATTTCTCGTGACGATTGCCAAAGTCCGACAGACTCCTAGGATGCTTGGCTGAAAATGGAAAGACATGTTGTTTCGAATTCTCAACAGCACTCAACAGCCCGGTTATCCGCCTGAACGTGTATCGTGCACACGAGATGATCGTTTCCGGCCGCTCCATATGCAGCTTCACAGTGCCTTTGTCGCCAGCTTAATCACGAGTGATCCTGCCGTCAAGCGTAACCGTTACTACGTTAACCAGATGCGTGCTACGTTGTTGTTTAATAGTGCTGTTAGCACAACTGAACCCCCGTGGCGATTGCCAAAGCTTGATAAATTCCTGATAAGTGGCGAGGTGTTGGTTAATGGATTGTAGCGATTTCTGCCCTGTGGACACATCATATATCACTAATGGTTGCCTTGTGGCCCGCAATCCTTAACATCCACCTTTTTTCAAAGAAGTGATTTCTAACGAGTAAAGGGAGGATGCGTTGACGGCAAATGAATTAAAGGCAGCCATTGCAGAAGGCAAAGTTGTTTCCGGTCAGGATTTTTCCGGTCAGGATTTTTCCGGCCAGGATCTGTCAGGAGCCAAACTCGAACGATGTAATTTTACCGGAAGTAATCTTCGGGAGGCAAATTTGTCAGACAGTTCACTGGTGGAATGTAACTTCAATGGTGCGGATCTGCGCGCAGCCAATTTGATGCGCAGCGATCTGTATGGCTCAGATTTTACCGGGGCACGTTTTCGTCGTGCCAACCTGACAGGCTCTAACCGTATCAATACAAAGATCGAACAATGGGCGCTAAAGGGCGCTTTTATCGCCGGCGCTACGCCCTACGTTGATTGATGGGCGAAGTACGAACCATGCGGGGGGTGTTTCCTCTGCATGAAGACCGGGATTTCGTCAGTGAAAGTGAATGGGTAATTCTGAAACTACTCTGTCGTCCACTTGATACACTGGATGAAACAGATGCGGTCACCTTGTCCGCGGCTAGCGGCGGGCAAATCAGCATTGAACGCTGCGATGAACTGATTCGCCTTGTGCGCATTAGCAAGCTGCCCGGACTGGGTAGCTGGATGGCACGGTTATTGGCAGAAATTGGCCTGGATGTGGCGCAGGTACGCGATGGTGATGCAGCTGTGATGATGGCTGCCATCAATCGTCGGGCGGGTTACCCGATTTGCAATGAGGCAACAACGCGGGCATTCATGCGATTACAGGAGAATTGGCGAAGGTGAGTAAAAAACGACGTTACGCAGTAACCGGCGGTGCCGGATTTATTGGCAGCAATATCGCGGCAGCGCTATTGAAGGAACCAGATAACGATGTGGTGATTATTGATGATTTTACTTCGGGTGACTGGCGCAATCTGATCCATCTGGATTGTGAAGTTCGGGCTGCTGATTGTGATGACCCGCAGTTACTCAGGGAAATCGCCGATGGTCATTATACCGCAGTCTTTCACGAGGCTGCCATTACCGATACCACAATCATGGATCAGCGGCGTATGATTGAGGTAAACACCAATGCCTTTACCAGGTTGCTGGAAGCCACTGCCTGTTCGGCTACACGGTTGATTTATGCTTCATCAGCAGGCACGTATGGCAATTCACCGGCGCCGAATCGTGTTGGTAGCGGCGAGCTTCCGGAAAACATCTATGGCTTTTCCAAACTGGCCATGGATCGCGTTGCTGCCCGCTGGTATGAACGGCATCAAGGTGGCGTTATCGGCTTGCGTTATTTTAATGTGTATGGCCCGGGTGAACATCACAAGAATGAACGCGATGGCAACAAAACGGCTTCCATGATGTTGCAGCTATATTGCAAGGCCAAGGCGGGCGAACCGTTGAGACTGTTTAAGTATGGTGAGCAACGGCGTGATTTCGTTTATATCGGTGATGTGATCGGAGCCAACATGGCGGCATTACAGGCTACCACCTCTGGGGTTTGCAATGTCGGTTCCGGTCAGGCGCGTTGTTTCAATGATGTCGTGAACATTCTGGGGGATGCGTTGGGGCAACAGTTTGATGTTGAATATTTTGATAATCCCTTCCCTTTTTATCAGAATCATACGGCAGCGGATCTTTCGCATACACGACAGTTGCTTAACTGGCAGCCAGTATATTCACTGGAGCAAGGTATGAGCGCATATATTCAATTGCTAGAGCAAGGGCACCGCGCACCACTGGAGGCTGTATGCGCATCGTAACGGCACTACTACTCGCGCTATCGCTGGCAGCCTGTTACAAACCAATCATCCACCAGGGTAATATTATCAGGGAGGATAAGTTGTCTCAAATTTCACAGGGGGACTCGCGTTTTCGTGTGGAAACACTGCTTGGTTCTCCCGCAGTTGTGGATCGTCTGCACCCGCGTACAGTGTATTATATCGAACAGCTTGAAGATCATGAAAACAACCGGGCATTCATACGACGCGTGACGATTGTTTACGATCGGGCACTTCGTGTCCAGCGTATTCATAAAGCTGGTTTCGACAGTAAAAAGGAGGGTTAATCATGGCTGTTCCTGGTCAAACATCCTATGTAACCTTGCTTGTTAGTAGTTGTTGGACGATTTTCATGCTATTGGTCATGATCGGTGGCCACTTGTTAATGCTGCTGTGGGCCTGGGAAGTATTCTTTCAGAATGCCGGACTTGATGAACTGGTAGCGTTTGTTCATGTGCCCAAAGAAGTTCTTCTCGGGCTGATGGCGATGGCCATTGTCTCTGATGTCTGGGCGCATTTTGGAGCTAAAAAAAGCCTTGAGGAAAGCATTCAACGCAGTAGGAGAAAAGGCAAATAGCAGGCTGCCCGTTGGCTATTGACGGCAGGGTGCTGGCAACACTTGCCTTGGGCATCTGAGGCGGTGAGGATGCTGCCGTGGACGAAATCAGTAGTAGTATTCCCGTACAATATGATACACGCACTTTTCCCATTTTGGCTTCACTGAACACGGGGGAGATGCTTTTTTTGCGTACCCTGACTGTGGGGGTAAGGGTGCGCCGTGGTGTGCAGGTTATTCGGGAGGGGCAGGAAAATAAATATCTGTTTCTGCTTAAAAGCGGCATGTTGAAGGTCGAAAAAAACTACCGGGGAAGGGTGTATTCACTGGCCTGTATCACGCCAGGGCAAATCTTCGGTGAATCATCCTTTCTTTATGGTACACCTGCCGGTGCCACAGTAACAACCATTGAAACGTCGGATATTTATCAGATTCACTCCCATGAGATGCATGCTATTATTGATAGCAACGAACAATTTCGTCGGGCGGTAGTGCAAACTTCGGAATACCGCCTGGCCTCCGCCGCGCTGGCGGTGAATCACGTGTTTCAGCATTTGCCGCCACCGGCAAGGGAGGTGATCCTCTACAACGCCCGTTTTGTAAAGTTGAATGAGGGCGAGTTGCTTTACCGTGATGGTGATGCGACCAATATGTTCATGTGTGTTATCATCGGTGGCCGGGCAGAAGTTTCCGTGAATCATCCGGATCGACCGGGAACACGTATTGTGATCGGCGAGGTTGCCGCTGGTGACGAAGTCGGGGAGATCGCTTTAATCACGGAAGATCGTCATTGTGCCAATGTAAAGGCCTTGACGCTGTTGCGGTTACTAATGATCAGCACGGAAACTCTCATGGCGTTTCGCAATCGCTATCCAGAATTTAACGAGGCACTGGATCGCTGTGTAACAGAAAAGCTGGAAGAACGGGCACGAATTATTGAGCAGCAACGCGAGTTTCTCAGTTAATGCGCACAATAACATGGGCGAACTTCCGGTTTCCTTGCATAACAGGCACCCTTTGGCAGTGACACTGCTGTAATTGTCGCAAACAACGAATCCTGCACCACCTGAAGCTGGCCGAAACATGCCCCACACGGTTAGTGATTCACGAAGGAAATGCATCATGAATATTAACGCGTCGATTATTGATCAGCGTTTGACCGGGATCATGGAAGAGATCAAAGCTCAGGCTGCTGATGAACTGAATATCAAAGACAGCGGAAAACTGAAGTCGCTGTCATTCGTTTATCTGTGTGTTAAAAC
>WFOJ01000117.1 GCA_015488125.1 Mariprofundaceae bacterium | reverse complement strand
TGGCGCGATTGCCGAGCAGTTCCGCCCTGGTCATGCTGATTTTACCTATTTCCACAAATATGGCATCCGTGATTATCGTGGTGGTGGGCGTGCTTCGGCCAGGGAAACAGCGATGCGCGTTGCCGCCGGTGCGATTGCCCGTAAAATGCTGACCGCGCAAGGACTTGAGGTGTATGGCTGGGTTGAACAAATCGGCAGTGTGCGTGCTGACCCGACGCGCTTTGATCGCGAGGAAATTAATCGTAATGCTTTTTTCTGCCCCGATGCCGAAGCTGCTGAAGCCATGGCTGAATTGATGGATGATATTCGTCGTCAGGGGGATTCCATTGGCGCAGCGGTGCGTGTACGGGCCAGCGGTGTGCCTGTTGGCCTGGGCGAACCTGTGTTTGACCGACTGGATGCCGATTTGGCCAAGGCGATGATGAGTATTCCGGCGGTGAAGGCGGTGGAAGTAGGCGATGGCTTTGCCTGTGTTGAAGCCAGAGGATCGATGTTTGGCGATCCGATTCGTCGCACGGGCTTTGTCAGCAATCATGCTGGAGGTGTGTTAGGCGGTATCAGCAATGGTTGTGATCTGGAAGTGCGAATAGCGCTTAAACCCACATCGTCCATTACCCGACCGCGCCCCAGCATTGATATTCGTGGTCAGGAAGTCGATGTTATTACCAAGGGAAGGCACGACCCCTGCGTCGGTATTCGTGCCGTTCCGATTGCTGAGGCCATGATGCTGCTGGTGATCGCCGATCATTACCTGCGTCAGCGCAACAGTAAAATCTGAGTTTCAAAAGCAGAGGATAAATATGCTTGAAAGCATGCGTAATCAGGCGCAATCATGGATTGCCAAAGTGATTCTGGGGGGTATTGCCCTGTCATTCGGCCTGTGGGGCATTGGTGATTATTTTATGGGAAGCCGGGTTGAGGCGGTAGCTGAAGTTGATGGCAAGCCGGTGACTGATGTCGAGTTCCGTCAGGCTTTTGAACGCCAGGTCAATGGCTACCGGGCGATGATGGGTCGCAATCTAAGCAAGGAAATGATTGCTCAGCTTGGACTTAAGGATGATACCCTGCAAACCCTGATTAACCGCCGTTTGCTGGCAGAGGAAGCCGTCAAACTCGGCTTGGTGATCCCGGAGACGGTGCTGGTCAGTACGGTACAGTCCGATCCTTCCTTTCAGTCAGCAGGGCAGTTTAACCCGCAAACCTACCGGATCGTTACCCGAAATATGGGCTTTCGCAGCACACGTGATTATGAGAGCGAAATGCGCCTGAACCTGATGGTCGATGCCTTGCAAAAGGCGATTTCCGGCTCTGCCCGGGTCAGCGATGAAGAATTGCGCGCCCGTTTTGATGAACAATATGAGCAACGTGTGGTCGCTGCCGTATTGATTGATCCGGCTTCGTTCAAGGATGTGGAAATCAGCGATGAGGAAGCGCGGCAGTGGTACGAGAATCACAAGGATGCCTACCGCTCTCCCGAGCGTGTGCAAGCCAATCTGGTACTGATTGATCCGGCAGAACTTAAAAACAATATCGAAATTTCCGAAGCGGCTGTGCAACAGGCTTATGAAAGCAAAAAAGCCGACTTTGTCACACCGGAAGAACGTCATGCCCGGCAGATCGTTGTCCGCGTTGGCGGTCTGGGAGAAGAGGCTGACTGGAACAAGGCAGAGAAGAAAATACGCGCTGCGCAACAGCGTCTGAACAAGGGTGAAGATTTTGCCGCTGTTGCCGCAGATGTTTCCGATGATATTTCGGCCAGCGATGGTGGTGATCTTGGCTTTGTGGCTGCCGGCATGTTGCCCCCGGCTGCCGATACAGCGCTGTTTGCCATGAAGGAAGGCGAAATCAGCAAGGTGATCAAGGGCGAAAACGCCTGGTATATCCTCAAACTGGAAGCCATTAAGCCCGCCGGACAACGTCCGTTGGCCGAGGTGCACGATGAACTGCTGGAGCAGCTCAGGCTGGAAAAAGCACGCGATGAAGCGTGGAATCTTTCTCAGGATCTGGATGATGCCCTGGGGCGTGAAGATTCCCTGCAAGCGGCGGCACAGGCCGTTGATCTGAAACTGGTGGCGCTTGAGCCACTCAGCCGCGATGAGGCACTGGCCAATCCGCTACTTGGCAACAGTGAGAAACTGCGGAAATTATTGTTTCGCACGCAGCCGGGCGACGTGATTCATATTGAAGAACTGGATGACGGACGTTTTGTTGCGGTCGAGGTCAGTCGTCGGATTGCACCAGAGGTGCGGGACTATCGTGACGTTGTGGCCAGTGTTTACGATGATGCACGGGCGGATAAGGCCAGTCGCAAGGCACATGAACTGGCGGAACAACTGTTGCAACAGCATGATGCCACACCGGATGAACTGGCACAGCAGGCTGGCCAGGGCAAGTTCATTTCCAAGCCTGTTCGTCGCAATGGTCAGGGAGACGATGCCAGTTGGCTGACTCCTGATGTGGTGAGCGCCGCTTTTGCAGGGGAGAAAGGCCATTGGCTGCCGGAGGCAGTGGATACTTCACGCGGTGTGGCACTGGTCTATGTCGAAGACGTGATTCCTGCCTCGGATGAAGAATTTGCAAAGCAAAAAGATAACTTGCGTCAGCAGGAACTGCGCAATAAAGGCGCTGTTCGCTTTGCTCGCTGGCTGGCCACCATGCGTGATGAACATGATATCGAAGTGCATCAGGCGGTACTCGACCGGATTTAAGGCAGCGATTGACGGCAGCCGCTGATGAACAAGGAACATGACGGCAATCATTATTCCCGGGATCTTTACCTGTGGTTGAGTATTGTGCTGTATGTGCCTGTGCTGACGTTGCCCATGCGCCTGATGTTTGGCCATGCCACACCGGTGTTTGGTGTGGATATTGAGGCGCACTGGCTGTTGTTGGGAAGTTGTTTGCTGCTGGCTGCGATCGTCGCCGATGCGGTGATTGACGTGGCGGTGCAGCGGGGGGCATTACTGTCGCTACTGTTGGCAGGGGGGTGGATTTTTGCGGTATCACTACTGATTCCCTGGTTGATTTCCCATCCCTCGCATGGCTGGCTGCTGGGCATGCTGTTTATGGTGCATGGCTGGCAATCTGGCTGGGTGATTGTTCAGGATCGAGATCGCTGGTGGCACCGGATTGGCTGCCTGCGCGATAATGTTGCCGCTCTCACCGTTTTCTGCTGGTTACATAACTGGCCCGCCTACTAATGCAGATCCTGTTTCGCTGGCTGTTTTGGCTTGGCCTGTTGCGGCTGGCTGGCACGGCTGTCATCGTCATGGGCATTTTCCTCATTGTCGAATTATTCGATAAATCCCGTCTGTTGGGTCATGGTATGAATGCCAGCCTGCTGGCTGAATATTTGTTGTTGAAAACGCCGATGATGCTGGCTGAACTGATGCCGGTGATTGCCCTGCTTGGCAGCAGCATGTTGTTGCTGGAACTTTCCATGCATCATGAGATTGTCGCCATGCGTGCAGCCGGTCTGGGTCTGGGGCATATTTTACCGCCGTTGCTGATGCTGGCCATGCTGGCTGGTGCGCTGGATTTTGCCTTGCAGGAATGGGTGACACCGGTGACCAACCAGCGACTGGATGTGATGGAGCGCGTTTATGTGCATCATCAAGCGGCGCGGGAACACGGTATTCAGTGGTTGCGTGATGGCTCGCGTATGTTTCGTTTGAAGCCACTGGATCAACGCTATTTTTCGGTCATGATGCTGGAAACCGATGCCAGGGGTCGATGGTTGCAGCGCATGGATGCCAAACGGGCTTATTATGCGCATGGTCACTGGCAGTTGCAGGATGTCGATATCAGTCGGCCGGACGCGAAAGAAGGCATGGTATTGCATCACCAAGCCAGAGTGCGCCTGTCATCATCTGCCAGCCCTGATGCAGCCGAACCTCCACGCGCCAGTCATATGCCATTCTTCGAACTGGCCGATTATGTGCGCCTGTTGGCAGCTTCGGGCATGAAAAACAGTCGTTATATTTATGCCCTGCATCGCAAACTGGCAGCCCCGCTGGGGACGCTGATCATGGTCTTGCTGGCTGCCGCGCTGTGTATGAATATGGGCGCACGACTGGCGGCACGCTCCATGGGAATTGCCGCCACCATTGCCCTGGGCCTGTTGTTTTATGCATTGAGCAACGTCACGGCCATGCTGGCAGGCAGTGAACGTCTGCCGCCTGCCTTTGCCGCCTGGATGCCATTGTTGTTTTTTGGCGGGCTGGCCGTGTTTTTGCTCATGCACCGCGAACAATTATCCTGAATGGATCACCGGGAGTTTCCTTCATATGAAAATGCTGTTTGATTTTTTTCCTGTAGTGCTGTTTTTTATCAGCTACAAACTATGGGATATTTACATGGCTACGGCGGTGTTGATCGGTGCATCCCTGCTGCAAACCGGGTTGTGGTGGCTGAAATACCACCGTTTTGAGAAAATGCATCTGGTGACGCTGGTGTTGGTGTGTATTTTTGGTGGCGCCACCTTGCTGCTGCAAAACGAAATGTTCATCAAATGGAAGCCGACGGTGATTAACTGGCTGTTTGCGGCGGCTTTTGCCGGAAGTCATGTCGTTGGTCGGAAGGTATTGATTAAACGCATGATGGCTGATCATATTCGTCTGCCTGAGGTGGTTTGGCTGAAGCTTAATCTTGCCTGGACGGGCTTCTTTTTGCTCATGGGAGCGCTGAATCTGATCGTGGTCTATCAGTTTGATACCGATACCTGGGTCAATTTCAAAATGTTCGGCATGCTTGGGCTGACCTTTGTTTTTGTCGTTGTCCAGAGTATTGCCATTTCTCGCTATATCAGCGATGAACCACCCCGGCAGGATGAGCAATCATGAATACTGATCTGGCGCTCATCGGCCTTGATGAACTGAGTGCTCTGGTCAGCACCATGGGCTTTCCTGGCTGGCGTGCCAGACAGGTGCTGGACTGGCGCAAGCGTGGCGTACTCGACCCTGCGGCGATGAACAATATACCGATGAAGCTGCGCCAGGCCCTGCAACAGCACTGGCCGGAACCTGTGATACAGCTTCGTCAGCGTCAGTACTCTGAGGACGGAACACGCAAATACCTGTTTGCCTTGCGTGGTGGCGGGCAGGTGGAAACCGTCATGATCCCCGAGGAAAAACGCATCACCATTTGCCTTTCGTCGCAGGTTGGCTGCGTGCTTGATTGCCCGTTTTGTAATACCGGTCTGCAAGCGTTTGAGAAAAACCTTGAAGCGGCGGCCATTGTGGCACAGGTGTGGATGGTGCAACAGGATATATTGCAACAGCCGGTTCGTCAGTCCCGCGCCACAAGGCCCACGCATCTGGTCTATATGGGCATGGGAGAGCCGATGGCCAATGAAGCGGGGCTGCATGACAGTCTGCGCTTTTTTCTGGCGGAAGATGGCATGGGTTTATCGCGTCGCCGCATCACTGTTTCCACTTCGGGGTTGATTCCACAAATCGAACGGCTGGGCGCGGCCTGGCCTGTGAACCTGGCCATTTCATTGCACAGTGCGGATAATGAATTGCGCAATACCCTGGTGCCGATCAACCGAAAATACCCGTTGCCCGCTTTGCGTCAGGCGCTGAATGCCTGGCCATTGCCAGCGCAGCGTCATATTACGCTTGAATATGTGATGCTGGCGGGGGTGAACGATCGGGATGAGGATGCCGAACGGCTGATTGCCTTTGTCAACAAAGGACGCGAACGGGTCAACCTGATTCGCTTTAATCCCCATCCGGGGGCTGGTTATCAGGGCAGTTCCCGGCAACATATGGATGCTTTTGCCAGCTTGCTCGTCAAGGCCGGTGTCCGTGCCACCATTCGTCGCTCACGCGGTGATGATATTATGGCCGCCTGCGGTCAGCTGCGCGCTGCCTCCGGGCAATAGCACAAGGTACTGGATGTTCAATAACATCCGATAACATCAATACAGGTCAGGTCTTCAGCCGTATGCGCAACCCACAACAAGAGATAGCCAATACTGCATCGCAAGGCGATGGGCGAGCCATTGAGACGGTGATTATTGGTTCAGGTTTTTCCGGCTTGCTGGCGGCTATTCGTCTGCAAAAAAAAGGCTTTGATGATTTCGTTATACTGGAACGAAATGCTGAGGCAGGTGGCACCTGGCAGGTCAATTCCTACCCCGGTGCGGAAGTGGATATTCCCACTTGCCTGTATTCCGTATCGTTTATTCCGTATCCCTTCACAAAAACCTTCGCGCCGCAATCCGAACTGCTGGCTTATACACGGCATATTATGGACCGCTTCAAACTGAAGCCAAAGATACGCACCGGGCAGCGCGTTTGCTGCCTGCGCTATGATGCCAGCGCCTGCCGCTGGACGGTGCAAACAGCAGCAGGCATGCGCTATCGTGCCCGCTTCGTGATTGATACCAGCGGTGTGCTGGCCAATCCACATATCCCTGAAATCAGAGGGGCTGCATCATTCAAGGGGGCGCAGTTTCACGCCGCACAATGGGATCACAGTGTCACGTATGAAGGCAAGCGGGTGGCGGTGATTGGCTCAGGCTGTTCGGGAGCGCAAATTGTTCCTGCCATTGCCGATCAGGTTGCCCGCCTGACCCTGTTCATGGGCAAGGCACAATGGATCATGCCACGCTCGGATCGGCAATACGGGTCACTGGAGCGACAACTGCGGATATTGCCAGGCATCCGTCACCTCATCCGCTGGGCGGTTTTTGCGTTTTATGATATGCGCTTTGTGGCTTTTCGTCGTTATCCCGGTATTTACAGCATCGGCCAGTTGATGAAACGATATTACCGCCAAAGGCTTGCCCGGGAACTCAACCGTTATATCAGGGACGAAGCCCTGCGCCAGCATATGATGCCCGATTATGAACTCGGTGGCCGACGTGTGATTCCCAGCAATACCTATCTTCCGGCGCTGGCCCGCGACAATGTGGAGGTGGACATCAGCGGTATTGAATGCATGACGGCAGACGGCATTACCACCAGAAACGGTCAGCATATTCCGCTGGATATTATTGTTTATG
>WFOJ01000116.1 GCA_015488125.1 Mariprofundaceae bacterium | reverse complement strand
GCTCGCGTATCATGCGCCGCAAACCATTGCCTTCCGAGCCCATGACCAGCGCTGTTCTGGCGGGAAAATCAATTTCGAACAGACTGGTCTCAGCCTCGCCAGCCATGCCGTAAAGCCAGAAGCCATGTTCCTGCAAGCTTTGCATGGCGCGTCCTAAATTACTAACCTGAAAGACATTCAGTCTGGCCAGTGCGCCACAGGCTGTTTTGCTGACAACAGGAGAGTGCAAATCTGCCGAGCGATCGCGGGGCACAATCACCGCTGCACAGCCAGCGGCTTCTGCCGTGCGCAGGCAGGCCCCCAGGTTGTGCGGATCGCTGATCTGATCAAGCAGAAGCACATGGCATACCATCGCATCATCCAGCGTTTTTAACCATGATGCCAGCGATACAGCCTGCTTTTTATGGACGGGAGCCAGACGCGCAATCGCTCCCTGATGGTTCACTTTGCCGGCCAGGCGTGCCATGGCCTCTGTTGGCAAAAAGCGTACCGGCACGTTCTGTTGTTTGGCCAGATGCACCAGTTCGTTGATGCGAGGGTGAGACTTCCCTTTTTCGATCAATAATTCAATGACATGCTGTTCGCTCTGTAACACATGGCGGACGGCGTGAATGCCTGCGCTATAACGGCTATGATCTTCAGCCATAGCAATCGCTGAACGCCTGCAAAAAACGATCGAGCTGATCAACAGGCAGGGCATTGATGCCTGCGGCAGCTTTGCGCCCGCCACCTGAAGGGAACTGCATGCACAGGGTATCCGCATGATCGCGGTTGTTCAGTGGCGCGCGGACGCTGATCCGATAATGATGATCAGGCAGCATGGTGACCAGGGCATGAGCGCGCTCAGGGTGCGCTCTGGCCAGTTGATTGCCCAGCACGCCGGAAATCCGTCTGGCCCAGGGGGCATCGGGCAGGGCAAAGGCGGCGGCATGCGGTGCATCGAGTAATGACGCTAGCGTATCCGCCTTGCTCATGTCATCGTCATAACCATCGTTGAGCACACGATAAGCGGATGCTTCACGGATGAAATCAAAAGGACTGGCATAAGGTTCAATCGCCCGGTACAAACGATCAGGAGAGAGCCATAAATCTTCAAGGGTGACACCGTAGGCGTTGTAGTTGATCAATTCGCCCAGTTTGGCCAGCGCCTGTAGCTCATCCTCAGTGTATTGCAGCGGCGCTGCCGCCTGCTGGGCCTGCGCATGAAGGTTGTCACCAAAAGCGCCAACAACCGCCCAGGGCAGGTGCGCGTGATCCAGTAGGGCATCAACCAGCAGGCTGGTGCAGACCTCGGCAGTCGGATCAATATGCGCCTGAAGCTGCCTGGAGGCCGGAATATCACCGGCAAAGTGGTGATCCACATAAAAAACGGATGCACCCGTTTGCAGGATGCGCAGTACATCCTCACGGTTTTTGTCCAGCGAAATATCCAGCACTGTCAGATGGTCGCCAGCCTGAGGCTGAACCCGCGCCAGCAATGCAATATCGCGCTTGACCCCGGTGACCAGCGTTGCCTGACGTGGTTCATGCAAACGCAGTTGATGCAGGGCGCAAATGCCATCTGCGTCGCCATTGAAAATATCTATATTTGCCATGGCCACAAACTATGGCTGGCCACAGGGAATGGCAACCGGGTGCGTTGTTTTGTCCGGCGCTTCCCATTCCGGTTTATTTTTTTAGCTTACAGGCCATGTTGTTTTCGGCTTTTCTGATCGAGAGTGTTTCACGTGAAACATAAAAAGGTTGATGTGCTGGTGGTCGGCGCTGGTCATGCAGGCTGCGAAGCAGCGGCAGCGGCGGCGCGACGAGGCGCAACGGTTCGCCTGCTGACGCATAACCTGGACACCATTGCCAAAATGTCGTGTAATCCAGCCATTGGTGGCATTGGCAAAAGCCACCTGGTCAAGGAAGTGGATGCCATGGGTGGCCTGATGGCTGTGGCGGCTGATCAGGCGGCTTTGCAGTACCGCGTCCTGAACCGCCGAAAAGGTCCCGCTGTCCGGGCTACGCGGGTTCAGTGCGACCGCATGCATTATCATCTGGCCATGCGCTCCCTGCTTGAATCCATGGATGGACTGTCCCTGTATCAGGCTTCTGTCAAAACACTGTATATGGATAACGGTCGCCTGTGTGGCGTAGTCGATGAATTTGGCGATATCCATCTGGCCAGGACAGTGGTACTGACCACAGGAACCTTTCTGCGCGGTGAAATCCACCTTGGCCGGGCGCGTTCATCGGCTGGACGCGCGGGTGATCCTGCAAGCCAGGAACTGGGCGTTGCATTAGCTGGTGTCAAATTACGAATGGGACGGTTAAAAACCGGTACCCCCCCGCGCCTTGACCGCCGGACGATTCGCTGGGAAGCCTTAACCGCGCAACCGGGTGATGAACAGGCATTGCCACTGTCGTTTCGTCACAGCGCGATTATCGCCGATCAAATACCCTGCGCCATTACCCGCACGAATGAGAACACCCACGCGGTGATCCGCGAATCACTGCATGAATCCCCCATGTACAGCGGTCAGATCGAAGGCAGAGGGCCACGTTATTGCCCCAGCATTGAGGATAAAATTATTCGCTTTGCCGATAAGGACGGCCATCAGATCTTTCTTGAGCCGGAAAGCCGGAAGAATCATGAAATCTATCCCAACGGTATTTCAACCTCCATGCCGGTTGATGTGCAACTGCGTTTTTTGCGCACCATCGAAGGACTTGAAGAGGTGCGGATGCTGCGCCCCGGTTACGCCATTGAGTATGACTATGTTGACCCTACGGAGATGCATGCCACGCTAGCCTGCAAAAAAATCCAGGGCCTGTTTCTCGCCGGTCAGATCAACGGTACCACCGGCTATGAAGAAGCAGCGGCTCAGGGTTTGGTCGCAGGCATCAACGCTGCGGCGCAAGCTGGCAATATGTCGGCATGGATCGCGGATCGCAGCGAATCCTATATCGGCGTCATGCTGGATGATTTAACCACCAAAGGGGTGAGCGAGCCTTATCGCATGTTTACTTCCCGCGCCGAGTTTCGTCTGCACCTAAGGGAAGACAATGCCCTGCAACGACTCGCCCCGCATGCCAAAGACCTTGGTCTCTACGATGATGAAACAGCAAATCGCGTTCAGGCGTATTTGCAGACCTGTGAACGCTGGCATCGCGCTGCCGAACAACTGCGGATCGGCAGCAGCAAGGCATGGCAGGAAAAGCTGGCTTCCTTGCAACTTCCTGTGGTTCGCCAGGGCATGGCCTTGATGGATTATTGTCATCGCGCGGATGTGAATCGCGAAGCTGCGCTTGCCTTGTTGCCCGAAAGCGAAGGGCTGACAGCGCATATGCGGGCATGGTGTCTGGCGATGATCCATTATCACGGCTATCTTGAGCAACAGGCGGATGAAGTGAAGCGTTTCCGCGAGCAAGCGGCGTTGACCATCCCCGATACGATTGATTATGCCCAGGTCGCCGGGCTTAGTCATGAATGCAGGCAAAAACTGGAGGCGCATATGCCACACAATATCGGTCAGGCTTCAAGAATATCCGGCGTTACGCCTGCCGCTATCACCGCTTTGCTATTGCATCTTCGCCAACATGCATAACGAACTGCAACGCTATGTGGATGAGGTATTGCGCTTCAGAAAAGCGCTGAACCTGACATCTGTTGCCGATCGCGATGCCTTCTGGCGGCGTTTTATTCAGCCTTCACTGGATTTATTGCCCATGATGCCGGCAAGTGGCCGCATGATGGATATTGGCAGTGGCATGGGAGTGCCGGGGATTCCGTTAATGATCGCACGCCCTGCCTTGTTCGGCGTACTCGTCGAGCGACGAAAAAAACGCACCGAGTTTTTGCGCCACGTCATTCGCAGCCTGCGTCTGCATGGCGAAGCACATGATGTGGATGTGCGTCAACTTCCATGTGCAAAGATTGATGTATTTACGGCCAGGGCTGTGACGGAACCACCAGCCTTGCTGCGCATGTGTGAGCCGCATGCCGCGCCTGCTGCCTGTGCCGTATTGCCGGTAGCGCAAGCCTTTGACGGCAGCGCGCCGTCCGGCTGGAAAAAAGAATCAGAGCTGTGGACAGATGCAGCACAGCCTCAGCGGCTGATCTGTTTTCGATGGCAGGGGGATGTTTCACGTGAAACATAAGCATTTGGGTAAAATCCTGGCCGTAGCCAATCAGAAGGGCGGCGTGGGCAAGACCACCACCACCGTCAATCTGGCTGCTTCGCTGGCTATCCTTGAACAGCGGGTACTGGTGGTGGATTTTGACCCTCAGGGCAATGCCACCTCCGGCCTGGGCATAGAAAAAACAGCACTGGCAGCCAGCAATTACGATGTACTCTGTGGCCAGGCGACCATGGCTGATACCATTCTGGCAAGCAATTTCCACAAACTTTATGTGTTGCCTGCGACCATTGATCTGGCTGCGGCAGAAGTGGAAATGGCCGATGAAGTGAAACGGCATCATTTGCTGGCAGCGGTGCTGAACCAGTATCAAGGCGAGCCTTTTGATTACACCCTGATCGATTGTCCGCCAGCCCTGGGGCTGTTGACGCTTAATGCGCTGGCCGCAGCAGATCAGGTGTTGATCCCGCTGCAAACGGAGTTTTATGCGCTTGAAGGCTTATCACAGCTGATTTCCACCATTCGCCGCATCCGTAAACATATTAACCCTCAGCTTGGCGTCGGCGGTATTGTGTTGACCATGGCGGATAGACGCAATAAGCTATCCCGTCAGGTTGAGGAGGAAGCGCGTAATTATTTTGGCAAGCAGGTGTTCCAGCAAATCGTGCCGAGGAATGTCCGCCTGTCGGAAGCGCCGAGTTTTGGCAAACCGGTGTTGTATCACGATGTGAAATCAACGGGTGCGCAGGCGTACCTGGAAATCGCGCGGGAGCTGTTACAACGTCATGAGCGGCTTGAACAAACAAGCTGATACTTGGGCTGTGTTGACATTTCATTCCACGTCGCTGTTAAGCAAAAAATCGTGCCAATCAAGGTGCAAATGGCGTGGTTTGGCAGCGTCAAATAAGCCCATTTGCAACGATGAGTGGCGCGATTTTCTGCTTAACCCGAAGGGCTGGCCGATTTTTCCCTCTTCCTGCGTTGTGCTTCGCTTATATAGCGCTGCT
>WFOJ01000115.1 GCA_015488125.1 Mariprofundaceae bacterium | reverse complement strand
TGTCGGTAATGGAAACATCGCCATCGCCGGGCATTGCCGCATTGTTGCAACGATGCCGGTCACGAAACAACAAGGTTAATGTTGAACACATCAGTTTTCATCTGGCTCCCTGTATTAATGCCGCTGGGCGTATGCAGCACGGTGAAGATGCTTTTCGCCTGCTGGTCAGTGAGTCATCCGAGGAAGCTGAATCTCTGGCTGCGCAATTGCAACAATATAATCGTCAGCGGCAAAACGTTGAACAACGCATCTGGCAACAAGCTTGCGCCACACTGAATGACCATGCACCACTGCTGGCCTGGCATCCGGACTGGCATGCCGGCGTGGTGGGGCTGGTGGCGGGTAGGCTGGCCCGTCAGCACGGGCGACCTGCAGCCATCGGTTTTGGTGATAACGATTCTATTCGCTTGTCATTGCGCGGCGTTGAAGGTTTTCATGTGCGCGAACTACTGAAATATTGCGCTAACCATTTGCAAAGTTACGGTGGTCACCAAGGAGCGGGCGGCGCTTGTTTGTCGCTTTCGCAATGGGACGATTTTCAGCAGGCGTTTGCCGAGGCTGTCAACAAACAACAGATAGCCGGAAAGGGCGTTGAAAAAGGCTTGCCTGTGGATGGTGAGATACGTATCAGTGCCATGCACTATGGTTTAGCCTGGCGTTTGCGGCGCTTTGCTCCCATTGGTCGCGGTAACCCGGATTGTCTGTGGTTGCTGCGCGGGGTTCAGATTGCGGAGAGTCGTTTGCTGCGTGGTGGTGTGCTTCGTTTACGCTTGCAGCAAGATACGCATAGCGTAGCTGCTGTGATGTTTCAGGCCAGTCGTTATGCACCGGTGCTGACACCAGGTAGCACGGTCTCGCTGCTCGGCACACTGGAACTGGATGATTGGCGTGGTGGGCAATCTGTTCAGTTTGTGATTCGGCATATGATTGCTGTGTAAGCATATCGCAGTAACAGCGACAGAAGTGCAAAGGAGCCAAACCATCATGCATGATTGCCTACCCCGTTTACAACCCTGCGATTTTCCCGCGTTGCGCCGCGATAGCCTGCAAATCGTACAGGTCAATCTGGGTTATCGGTGTAACCAGCGGTGTATTCATTGCCATGTCAATGCCGGGCCAACACGCACCGAGATGATGGATGATAACACCATCGAAGCAGTGCTGGCATTTTTGCGGCAAAGCGGTGTTGGCACGCTTGATTTGACCGGCGGTGCGCCGGAAATGCATCCGCGTTTTCGTACGATTGTAGAACAGGCTCGCGCGCTGGGCGCGACGGTGATTGACCGCTGTAATCTGACGATTCTCGGTGAGGAAGGGCAACAGGGGCTGGCGGATTTTCTGGCTGAACATCAGGTGCAGGTTGTTGCTTCTCTGCCCTGCTATCTGGAGGAAAACGTCGATGGTCAGCGCGGTGATGGTGTCTTTCGGCGCAGTATTGAAGGGATTCGTCAGCTTAATGCGCTGGGTTATGGTCGCGAGCCGACGTTGCCGTTGAATCTGGTCTATAACCCGACAGGCGCTTTTCTGCCGCCGCCGCAACAACAGCTGGAGGCTGATTATAAAGCTCGTCTGGCAGCGCAATACGGCATTGTTTTTACTCGTTTGTTGACCATTACCAATATGCCCATCAAACGCTTCGGTAGCTGGCTGATCTCGCATCAGCAGTTTGATGACTATATGCAATTGTTACGCGCAGCCTATCATGATGCCAATTGTCAGCGGGTGATGTGTCGTTCACTGATCAGTATTGACTGGCAAGGCTATGTTCATGATTGCGATTTCAACCAAATGCTGAAGTTGCCGCTGGGTGGTCGTCGCACGCATATTTCCGCGCTGACTGCCGATCAACTTGACGGCGCGCCCATTGCCGTACTCAATCATTGTTATGGTTGCACTGCCGGTCAGGGTTCCAGCTGCTCTGGCGCACTGTAAGCAGGCATCAGCTCACAGTGCGGCCGTTTCCGGGTATGTTTGAGGAGTTATTTCAGGCCTTTGGCAATTTCTTCCACGGCTTTGTTGATAGCATCACTTAAATCAGACTTTCCTGAAAAGGGGTGAGCTGCAGATTCACCGCTGAACGAAAATGCCCTGACTGTTTGTTGTGATTGAGCATCAACAACCGTAACATCCCCGGCTACCTTGTTTCTGCCTGCGAATACGCCCAGCATGACTCTGGCAACCCCTGAGACGCTCTCAATTTCCGTTAGGTTGACGGTGATGGTGTAATCAGCATGTTCATCTTTGGCCCGGGCAATTTTATTGAAAAAACCAGCGCCAAGAAGATAGGAGGCAAGCTGCCCTTTAAGCTGGATTGCCGTGTTATTGTCGCCTGGATTGACTGCAGTGACCTGCAGGAAGACAGCTTCCCCGCGAACCGCTTTGTCTTTAACGGATTCCTGCATTTTCAGTTCGCCGGTTGTACTGCAACCACCAAGTAACATAATGGTCAGTACAAGACCAATGGTGGCGGAAATTGTTTTGGCTCTGGTGCGCATGTTATACTCTCCTGTGTTGTCGATATGCAGAGCCAGTAAGTTAAGGCTCGCAAAAACACTATAATTCGCTGATGGGTATGCAAGTGGCGATGGTGATTCGGGGCTAGGGGCCCCTCCTACAGGGGAATCGCACGCTGTAGGAGCGGTCTTCAGACCGCGAACCGAATTTTGTAGCCCGCATTCAATCATGCGGGGCAACATCATCTTTGATGCCCGTTAATCACCCGCCTGCGATGAATATTCCGGGCGTGGTGATTCGGGGCCAGAAGGCCCCTCCTACAGGGGATCGCACGCGCTGTAGGAGCGGTCTTCAGACCGCGAACCGAATTTCGTAGCCTGCATTCAATCATGCGGGGCGGCATCATCTTTGATGCCCGTTAATTACCCGCCTGCGATGAATATTCCGGGTGTGGTGATTCGGGGCCAGAAGGCCCCTCCTACAGGGGGGCGCACGCTGTAGG
>WFOJ01000114.1 GCA_015488125.1 Mariprofundaceae bacterium | reverse complement strand
GATACGCTGCGTATTGCCAGCATGGATGCTGAAACAGGTTCTGCCGTTGTCTTCGATGATGTGCTTCTGGTTGCCAACAATGGCGATGTTCAGGTGAACCCGGAAGGCGCCAGGGTTGAGGCTGTGGTTCGTGGCCATGGGCGAGACAAAAAAATCATCGTATTCAAGAAACGTCGTCGCAAGCATTCGCAGCGCACCAAAGGCCATCGTCAGAACTTCACTTCGGTGAAAATTTCCTCAATCAATAACGGCGAATAAGGAGTAGCGGAAATGGCTCATAAAAAAGCAGGCGGTTCATCCAGAAACGGACGCGATTCCAACGCCAAGCGCCTGGGCGTGAAAAAATATGGTGGCGAGACTGTTCGCGCCGGTAATATTCTCGTTCGTCAGCGTGGCACCAAGATTCGCCCTGGCGAAAATGTAGGTTGCGGAAGAGACTACACCCTGTTTGCACTGAGTGACGGGCAGGTTGAGTTTTTCAAGAAAGCTGGACGCACCACGGTTCGTGTTGTAGCCTGAGTCCAGGGATTTTCCCGCGCTTTTTCTGAAAGCCGCCGCTCGTCGGCGGCTTTTTTTGTTGTTGATTTGCAAACCTATGCACGGAGTATCGCAGATGAATATGGCTGACCAGATCGCCGGGTTTCGTACACAGGCGGAAGATTTTACTGCACGGCTTGATGCCCTGCGGAGGTCACTTTGACATTGCTGGTAAAGCGGAAGATTTACGCGAATTAAATGCCCGCATTGAAGATCCCACCCTGTGGGATGCGCCGGAAGAAGCGCAGAAACTGATGCAGGAGCGCACCAGGGTTGAGCGGCTGTTGCAGCAATTTAACGAAACACAGGAACAACTGGACGATGCCGTAACGCTGTTTGAGATGGGCAGTGATGAACATGATGAGGAGAGCCAGCACGAAGCGGTTGGCTTGCTTGATCGTGTTCGTCATTCCATTGAAGCACTGGAACTGGCACGAATGCTTGGCGGCGAAACCGATGCAGAATCAGCGTTTCTTGAGATCAATGCCGGCGCTGGCGGCACGGAAGCGCAGGACTGGGCGGAAATGCTGTTGCGCATGTATTTGCGCTGGGCTGAACGCAAGGGTTTTCAGACAGAACTGATGGAATGCACGGCCGGTGAGGAAGCAGGAATTAAATCGGCCACGGTGTCTGTTCGTGGCGAGTATGCCTATGGCTATCTGAAGGCAGAAATCGGGGTGCATCGTCTGGTGCGAAAATCCCCGTTTGATTCAGGCAACCGTCGCCATACGTCATTTGCCTCGGTATTCTGCTATCCGGATATTGATCGCGAGATCGAGATTGACATCAACGAGGCAGATGTGCGCATTGATACCTACCGCGCTTCCGGTGCGGGCGGTCAGCATATTAACAAAACAGACTCTGCCGTGCGCATGACGCATATCCCCAGTGGCGTGGTGGTGCAGTGTCAGAACGATCGTTCGCAACACAAAAACCGCGCTGCCTGCTGGAAAATGCTCAAGGCTCGCCTCTACGAACTGGAGCTGGAAAAGCAGCAACGTGAAAAACAATCCATGGAAGATGGCAAAACGGATATTGGATGGGGCAATCAGATCCGTTCCTATGTGCTGGATCAGTCACGCATCAAGGATCTTCGCACAGGCATGGAAACCGGCAATACCCAGGCCTTTCTCGACGGCGATATTGATGCCTTCATCCAGGCGCAGCTCATGGGTGTGACGCGCGACTAACGAACCACATCCTGAATTCAAACCGCCCAGGTGCAGAATTGAGCCTTTATCAGTCGTGGTCATGGAAAATATCCGCAGCAATAGCGACTGACATCAATTACCTCAGGCATCAGGGGTTCACCTGCACACTGTAGCTGACTGAGCCGCTGCTTGCCGGATCCAGCGTGCCAGACATCGCCCATTGCACGGCACCAGTGGCCCCGCTGGCCGGTGCGCTGATATTGCATGCCGTCAGCGTTGCAGGCAGAGCACCACAGGCGGCGGCATTAAACGTCGTGTAAGCCGGGGTGTTATCGTAAATCACCAGATTACTCAGCGGCGCGCTGGTCGGGTTGCTATAGGTGATGGTGTAGGTGATAATATCTCCCGGCAGAGCAGTGGCTTTGTCCACCGTTTTTTGCAGAACCAGCCCCTGCTGGCCGACCGTGGTCAGATCCGTGCGGGTATAAGTCGTCGTCGGCAGCGCCGGGCTTGCACCGGTATAATCAAACACTGCCGTCAGGGTAACGAGGTTTCTGGCGCCATAGCCTGCGTTCAGCGGCACGAACTGCTTGAGTAGCAGGCAGACATTCTGATTGGCAGTAACTGCCATCGGGGCAGTGATCTGCGAATCTGTCGGTTCCAGCGTCTGATTGCAGTTGGTATCCTGATACAGCACATCCGTCCAGCCGGGAATATTGGGCGAGGCAACAAAGGCCGTGGAAAAGCTGACGTTGCCACCGGTTCTGGCCGTAAAGGTATGCGGGAAAAAGACAGTTGTTCCCGGCTGCGCCATCTGCTGACCATCGGTGAGCAGGGTATTAGGCGCAATATCGGCAAAGGTGATGCCTGTGGATGTTGAGCTATTGACCAGCGTGAACTGCTGACGATCCAGCGTTCGGTCATAGCTGCCCCCTGTTGTTCCGGCCGCGCCACCGGTTGAGGTGTAACTGGCGGGATTGGTTTCGTTCAGACACAGCGTTGTGCCATCCGCGATCGTGCCACCGGTGTTGAACAGGGGAACGCTGAACTGCCCTGTGCCATTTGTCAGTGCTGTACTGTATGTTGTGGTATAGCAGTCGCTCAGTGTCAGGCTCACTGACGGAATCCCTGTTTCGCCACCATCCTGAATCCCGTTGTTGGCAATGCCGCCGCCAATGCCATTATCCTCAAACACGATGCCGTTAAAAAACGTCGTCTGGCCATTGTAGAGACCAAAGTTGATGGCATTGGCCGAACCTGCTGCACCGAGTGTAAAACTGCGCGTTTGCGTTGGCGCTTCTGTGCCAATCCATGCAGCGGGAATATTCGGCGTGGTGTCGTTCAACAGATTATTGTCGTCAATAATCACCGTATAACTGCCCGCTGTCGCCGTGCCAAAGGCGAACACACCCGTGACAGGATTGACCGGTTGTACTTCCAGCACCGTGCCAGGTGTACTGAAGATTTTGGCATATAAGGTAAGACCTGTACCGCCTTCAACGCCGTCATGCACGCTGTTCTGATTGGCATCAAGATACACCCAGCCACTGACGCGGGCCATGGTCAGTTTTGCCGAGGCATACACATCCTGCGTCAGTTCGCCATAGCTATCGCCGGGTGCGCCGTAAGGGTTGGTCATATTGCTGGTAATACCCGGCAGCGAGGTATAAGTCGCTGTTGCGGAATTCACCAGCACATCACCGCCGACGATGGTATTGGTATCGCCAACCGCACGATAAAGCAGGGTGATCGTCTTGTTTGTGTTCAGACGGGCAAAGCTGCGCCCGGAGGGCAAGCCGGTGTTGGCATCATTGAACATAATACTGCCACCAGCGCCAGGTGTGAACGCACCTTCACCATTGGTGTCGGCAGCATCAATTTTGCCATCACCATCATTATCCACCCCGTCAGTGGCGCTATCCTGTAAGATCAGTTTTGTCGGCAAGGTGTCCACCAGACTGAGATCATAAGCCGGTACCTGCGTGCCGGTGGTTGTCAGCGTGATACGGTATTCGTAGGTATCGCCACCATTAACACCGCTTTCCGGGCCAAAGGCCGAATTGGTGGTGACGTTGCGGACTTCCTTGACGATGGTCACTGTCGGGCGGCGCAGCCGTGCCGTATGGCTGGCGTGTAGTGATGCTTGCTGGCTACCCGTGGTAAAACCATCTGCGCTGGCGTTTGAACGGAAGGTCTTTCCCAGATAGGTCAGCGTGCCACCAAAATTATTGCGCAGTGCCAGTGCATCGGTATTGGAGGGAATATTCAGCGCCCGGGTGGTGGCATAATAATCAAAGGTGCCAAAGCCGGTGGTAATATCCGCCAGTGTAAACTCGATGGTACCGCTCTTCAGTGGTGTTGACCCTGCCGGTATGGCCGTACCTGCAATATTGCTGATGGTAACAGCATTTTGCGGCGATACGCTCAGCGAGACCAGCCCCTCGCCCGCTGGCAAGGTATCACGGAAGAGGATGGCACTGATGGTGTTGGCGCCGGCAATCGCCGGATCACCACCGAAAAAGCGCGCACCGAGGCGATACGTCAGCTCCTCGCCAATGGCTACATTATTGTTATTGGTGAAGGTTTCACTGGTCGCAACCAGCGCCTTGGTAGTGCTGGTGCCCAGAATACGTGGTCGCGCATGATCCAGGCTGTAATTGCCGACGTGGGTACCGACAATGGTGCCATCGGCTTTGGTGTAACGATCGGCTGCCAGTACTTCGCCTGTGAGTTCAGGGATCAGGCTTAACGGTGCACCATTATCCTGCACCGTGACATTGGCGCGAATCACAGATGTTTCATTTTGCAGCAAATAACCCATGTGTTCACGGGTGCATGTCCAGATGCCTGTCACCTGCCAGCAGGAACCCGTCCAGCCGTAATGTCCGCTGGTTTCAACATAAACATCGTTGATCGTAAAGCCATTACCGACCACGGGAAAAGTCACTGACACATTATCAGCCACTGAACCTGCTTCGCCCTTGTTGCTGATGGTAAACTTCAGATCACCGATGTAACCGGCAGCGACCAGTTTGGCGGATGGGGTCAGCGTGGTAAAATCCAGATCCGGCATCAGCGGGTTGATGATGGCATTATTGGTATTGCTCTGGGGTTGCGCGCAGGTACTGCTGGCATCCAGACGTACTGAATGATTGGTGTTGCCATACAGCCAGGCACCGGGATCCAGCGTCCCGCTGGTTTTATTAGGCTCACGTTGTTGCAGTGCCGGATAGACCGTGGCATACTGATCATCATACAAGGTGGGATACATATAGTAGGTCAGCGTCGCTGCCGTGCCATTGCGCATGCCTGTGCCATTCAGGGTGAACGTTGGTGCCGTACCGGTACCGCCGATGGTAACCGTGCCATCCAGACAATGACCAGTGGTACAGTTTGTCGATACGGCCGAACCTGTGAGTTTAACCGTGCCATAGGGATCGAAACGCATGTTTTTCGGGAAAGCCGTCACATTCAATACCGGATTCACGGCAACGCCACCGCCATTGAACAGGTTCAGATCAACCTGTACCCGCCCTGATGATAAATAGGTAATCGTCTGCGATGATGGCTGATTGGCAAAATCGGCAAAGCCTGGCTGCATCACCAGCGTCGCCGTACCGGTATTTTGTGATGGTGTACTGAGGTTGGAGCGGGCATTGGCACCATTGTTCACGCAGCCCCACGTCACATCAACCGTATTCGTATTATTGACCCAGCCAACACAGGTGTTGCCCAGGGTTTCCTGAATATAATAGCTGTGCGTGGTGCCTGCCGGAATATCCGGAATGGTCTGTGGCACATTATCCGGGAGGGGCACCGGCGTGGTCAACCCTGCCGGTGCCTGCACCACCTTCGCTGTACCACCGCTGCCAGCGAACTTGTCGTTCAACCGGGCATTGTATGCCGTGTAATTGCCGTTATTGGTGACATCAATTTTCCATTCCACCACATCGCCGACACCGCCATACACCTGATTCACATAGCTGCCGCTGCCAGTTGCACCGCCGACAGCAGTGCGGTTAATACCACTTTTGCTTACCGTGATATCCGGTTTGTTCACCGGAATGCCATAAGGCGTGCCTGGCGAATTCACCACATTACCGCAGCTAATGGAGCCCGTGCCGGAAGCCTGAATCGTCGGGCTGTTATTGGCCAGTTCACCGGCGGTAATGGCAAAGCGAATACGCACCTCGCTGATGCCGCCGCTGCTCAGCGGCGCCAGATTGGCCAATGGTGGAATTTGCGTGCTGTTCCATTGATAGGGGCTGGCCGTGGTGCCTGCGCCGGTTGGATTACCGCTTGCACCTGCCGCAGTCCAGGTTACACCGCCATCCGTGCTGTATGCCACTGTGCCGG
>WFOJ01000113.1 GCA_015488125.1 Mariprofundaceae bacterium | reverse complement strand
TGCCTGATTATGCCCGCATCGGTCGTTATATCATCGCAGACGAAGCCTTCACTCTGGCCAATGGCCAATGGACCGGTACCTCACGTCCCCGTCGTCAGCATATATGGGCGGTCTATGGCGAACGACTTTCCTCACTGTATGATGAGCAGTCCTGATCATTTGCCACACGAATGTCAGGGCGCTGAGGCAGCCAGCCATCGGTGCGTGCCCGTGCGAGATCGTCGGCGGTGTCAACATCATAATCCATGGGCAATACATGGCAGCGCAATGCTTGTTGGTCGATGCGCTGCATGGTTTGTTCCTGGACATGCCCACTACCCCAGTCAATGGCCTCAAACAGGCATGGCTGTGGTTGCCGCATGGCAATGACGTTATAGCCGCCATCTTCCACCGGGCCGATCACGACATCAACCTCTTGCAAGGCCATCGCTGTGGTCAACAGGCGTGCGTCCTGCATGTGAGGGGAATCAGCGCCGATCACAATGGTGGGTAACCAGTTGTGCCTCGCCAGTGTAGAGATAACCCGCTGCAAACGCTCACCAAGGTCGCCATCCCCTTGCGGTAACAGTGGTAGTGTTGTGTTCTGAAAGAACGGGTGGTGGATATGATCAACGGCCAGCCATACCTGGTCGAACAAGCGCTGTGCCTGCCGCAACACGCTGCTGAGCATTTGCTCATACCACCAGGCCGCTTGTGTGGCGCCATAAGTTGGCATCAAACGGGTTTTTACCCTGCCCGCCACAGGTGCTTTGGCCATAACCAGCAACTGACAGATGGTTGCATGCTTTGTCATATCGGCCAGTCAGTGCAATATGGCAAGGAATAACAGGCTATTTAGGCTGACGATCAGCGCCAGCCAATGCCTGCAATACCTCATCGCTGTTATGGCAGAGCTGGATTGCAGCCATCGGCGCGCCTACGGAAAAACGCAACGATTTCTCCAACACGGGCAATACGTTCTGCCACATTTCACCATAGATGATCAACGGACGCGGTTCAAGTACGCCAATGGCCAGCATATCCCAGCACATGGCAAATTCAGCCAGTGTTCCCAGGCCACCGGGCAATACCAGCCAGGCATGAGCTTCTTCAATCAGTGTGCGCATGCGATCGAAAAAATCGTAAGCGCGAATTTCTTCACTCAGGAAATTTTCCGGTGGCGCAGGAAAGTGCGTCAGCATCACGCCACGCACGTGGCCACCACCAGCCCGCATACCCTTGGCAAAGGCTGCCATCAGTCCGTCGTGTCCGCCTGTGATGCCATCCCAGCCATGTTGCCCCAGCGTTTGGGCCAGCGCCATAACATTTGCGTATTCCGCTTCATCCGTTGCCACTGATGAAGCGCCGAAGGCGGTAATACGCGGACGTTCAATCGTTTCAGTCTGTATGTCCATCATTTGCCCACCACCACAATAGCCTTGTCAATACCGCTGCGTTCTAGTTCTTCCACCACAGCACCGACCCGGTTTACATCGTCAAATGGCCCGATGCGTACCCGGTAGATTTTCGCATCGCCAGGATGCGGGGCATGGATGGCGATATTGGGGTAGCGCGATTGATAACGATCACGTACCATCACCGCTCGCTGCATGGAAGAAAAAGCTCCGATCTGTACATAAACCCTGCCTTTTTGCTCACTGCTGACAGCATGAGCATGCGCTGCCGTCACGCTGTTTACAGAAGCGGGTGCAGGTTGCTGAACACTTGTTACAAACTGGCGGTTCATATTGTCTGAAGAAGACATTGGCGCGGGCAAATCTTGCGGCGCGGCGGGTGAAGGCGACTGCGCAGCGGGCGTGGCAATCAATGGGCGCAAGTCATCGCTCACCAGGCTGACTTGCGTAATACCATTCATTTCCATGCGTGCGGCCAGTAACTCCGCCTGATCGCGGCGAGAGAAGGGCCCTTGCCGCACCTTATACACCACCGGCGTTTTTGCATCATCCACAAAAAGCCGTAACTGTGGATAATCACGCAGGTATTGCTGGCGAAGTTTTTCAGCGCTGGTACGCGAGACAAATGCGCCCAACTGTACGTAATAAGGCGTAGCAGCCTGCTTGCTGACGGTAGGTGGCGTCGCCGGCTGCCATGCCGGTGCCTTTGGCGTGCGCCTTACCTGGCTCGTCACTGTTTTTTCGGTTGTCACTTCATCCGCTTGTGCGGTGGTAATGACTTCCGGTAATGAACGCAGTGGAGACAGGCTGCCTGAAGCTTCTGCCGCAGTTTTTGTTTTTGGTGGCGCCACATAATGCGTGACCTTCACCGGGGCAGGGGCGCCATCGCTCAGCGCCTGTACCCGTACGCGGGCAGTTCCTTTTTCAGCGTAGCCAAGTTTTTTCGCTGCGGCATAGGAAAGATCAATCAGCCGATCCTTGACGAACGGTCCACGGTCATTGATGCGCAGATCAATGTGTTTGCCGTTTTCCAGGTTGGTCACCCGTACCATGGTACCCATGGGCAAAGTGGGATGCGCAGCCGAGAGGCCATGCATATCGTAAGTCTCGCCGCTGGATGTTTTTTTGCCGTGAAAATCACGGCCGTACCATGAAGCCATACCCGTTTCATCATAGCCATCCGCCTTTAACAGCGGGTAATACCACTGACCATTCACGCGATAAGGTTTGTTACTTGCCTTGCGCGTTTCATCAACCGGCGGCTGCTTTTGCCCGCAGGCGGTAACGAATACGGCAATGATTACTATCCACCAAAATCTCATTCGCTTTTCTCCTGCTTGTTTGATTCAATCGCTCTGAACTGTTTCATGCGTCTGAGTACCTTGCTGGAATAACGCGGGCTGCCCAGGGAGCCGTTATAAGCCTGAAGAGCCTTAATTCGCGAATGATAACGATCCAGATAATGACGCAATACGGCGCAACCGTAGCGTATATTCGTCTCAATCACGAACAGATTGTCTTTCGGTGAACCCAGTTTCTCTTTCCAGAAAGGCATCACCTGCATCAATCCCCGGGCACCAACATTGCTCACTGCGAAATGGTCAAAATTGGACTCCACCGACATCAGTGCCAGCACCAGTTCGATCGAAAGATGAAAACGCCGACAATAGTAATACGTCCAATAGGCAATCTCCTGTGCTTCATCCGCATTGCTGACCCAGGGGGAAATTAACTGACGAATATCCGCCTCCCAGACAACCTGTGCATAATCCCGCCGGGGCTTACGCCGAACTTCCTCCGTTGAAGGCGGGCGAAACATGCGGCGCAATGCATCCTGCTCCTCCCTGGGCATGACAGGCAATGGCAACAGCTGATCTTCCAGCAATGCCGGTACGGTCGTCAGTTGCCGCATATGCTGGCGATCCTCAGAGGTGCTACGCATCCAGAACGGTAGGCTGAACGTCAGCCCCAACAGCAGCACCAGCGCCAGCACAGCTTTGGCCGAAGGGCCGGCAAGCAAGCGACGAAGTGCCTCCGTCTGCTTCATCCCTCCAGGGCGACAGCCAGATGCGACACGATGGCATCAATGGCCACTGGATTTCGCGCCGCTCGACGCGCTGAAAACTCTACTTCGCCTCGCTCAAGGCTACGTTCGCTGATCACAATTTGCCATGGTATGCCAATCAGTTCATGATCACGGAATTTGACACCGGGACGTTCTTTGCGCTCATCCCACAATACATCATAGCCAGCATCCTGCAGTGTCCTGTAAAGTTTTGCTGAAGCTTCCATTACCGGCGCCTTGTTGCCTAGGGTGATCAGCGAGAGCTGAAACGGGGCCAAGTGTGACGGCCAGTCAATACCATGTTCATCATGACGCTGCTCGATAATCGCCGCCATCAGACGCGAGACGCCAATACCATAACAGCCCATGGTGGCCACCGCCCGCTTGCCATTCGCATCCTGAAAGCATACGCCCATGGGTTCACTGTAGCAACGACCAAGGGCAAACACATGGCCCGTTTCAATACCGCGACGCAGCACCATCGTGCCCTCATGGCAGTGCTTGCAGCAATCGCCTTTACGCACGGCGCGTATATCTGCCCATTGATGAATATCAGCATCGCGCTCCAGCGATACGCCAGTGCAATGGGCATTCGGGCGATTTGCACCCACGACCAGGCCTGATACGCCCTGCAAAGACTGATCAGCGTACACGGCCACCGACAAACCACAAGGCCCGATATAGCCCTTGACGCCACCGGCGCTGGCAAAATCGTCATCAGCGGCCAGTTCTACAGCATCGGCACCGAGCAGGCGGGCGAGTTTCATCTCCTGCACCTCATCGTCACCGCGCACGCAGACGGCGATTAGCTGACCATCGTTATCACCGCCCTGCTGACGATACAGCATGGTTTTGACGACCAGCGCCAGCGGTACGCCGAGCAGCTCCGCCACGTCTTCTGCCGCCGTTGTGTCTGGTGTGGCAACCACTGTTTTGTCGCCTGCCTGACCTGTGATGGTCTCGACAGTGGCCACAGCCTTCTCGATGTTGGCTGCGTAATCACAGTGCGAACAATGGGTAATCAGGTCTTCACCGGAATTGGCCAGCACATGAAACTCATGCGAGGACGCACCACCAATACTGCCATTATCTGCCTCTACTGCCCGAAATTCCAGGCCCAGGCGCGTAAAAATACGCTGATAGGTGGCAAACATCTTGTCATATTCGCGCTGCAGGCAGGCATCGTCGGCATGGAAGGAATAAGCATCTTTCATCACAAACTCGCGCCCTCGCATCAGGCCAAAGCGCGGGCGGATTTCATCACGAAACTTGCCCTGAATCTGATAGAGATTCATCGGCAACTGTTTGTAGGAGCGCAGTTCCCGGGCAACCAGATCACAAATCACCTCTTCGTGCGTCGGGCCAAGGCATGATTCGTGTTCATGCCGATCCTTAAAACGACACAGTTCCGGACCATATTTGTGCAAACGCCCTGATTTTTCCCACAAATCAGCAGGCTGTACCATGGGCATCAGCAATTCCTGTGCGCCAGCGCGATCCATTTCCTCACGAATAATCGCCTCGATCTTGTGCAGCACGCGCAAACCAAGTGGCAAATAATCGTACACCCCACTGGTAACGCGGCGAATATAGCCTGCGCGCAACAGCAACTGATGCGATACCACTTCGGCATCAGCAGGCATATTACGCATGGTTGGAACAAGAAGTTTCGAGTATTGCATGGCAGCAAGACTAGGCGTCTGTCGGACTTTGGCAATCGTCACGAGAAATAGCGGGATTGAGGCAAATATACAGTATATTGGTGCATTGGCGCGCTTTATGTCGAGTCAATAGCAAATATTGGTTATATTTTTAAATAAAACCCGGGCTAGGCCTTGGCACGTGGCTATCGCGTTGACGTATCCGCATGTATTGAACGATTGGGAGGATAGAATGAAGAATAAACTTACTGTACTTATAAGCTTGATTATTGGCGTGTTATCCTTTTCGTGTGTGTCCATGGCAGACACATCCGGTATTGACGGTTTTTATGTCCCTCCCTCCCAAAAAAAAGTCCAGGTGGCTAAGCCCAAGTTGGCTGTCACTACGCAAGCAACTGTAATCACTTTACCTATGCTTCCTGCTGGTGCTAAAACCACTCAAACAAGGGGAAAGAATTCGCCTGTGATGGTCGGTGTAGAGAGAGAACTTCCGGCTCCTTATACCAAAGGATTGACATCCATTCGTCTAAACTGGAAACCTACCAATGATGGTGGACACGCTGCTGTCGTTCGCTTTGTTGATAATACTGCGTCAGCAATGCGTATAGGGTTGGAAATCAACAAGATTACGAAAGGTACTGAACTTCGCTTTTACGGGTCAGGCAACCAGGCTCAAGTGTATGGCCCTTTTCCTGAAAAAGGAGACGATATTAGCTTTGATGAGTTAGGCGGTCTTTTTTGGTCCCCTGTGGTTGATGGCAATACAATCAACTTAGAGATTTATCTTCCACCGGGTTTAACCATTGATCAGGCCCCCGTGATTCACCGAATCAAAACATCGCATTTGTGGACTTCTGCCGGAAATGGGTTTAAACGATTATCGGATATTGGACGTTCGGGAGCATGCAATATTGATTTGGCTTGTCAAAGCAATTGGAGTAGGGTGGGAGCTTCTGAAGCGAAAATTGTGTTTCAAGTCAACGATGCGACTTTTCTTTGCTCCGGGACGCTTTTGAACGATTCAGACGCAGCAACGAGTGTTCCATATTTTTTGACAGCCCACCATTGTGTTTCAACTGCCGCTGCCGCTGCTTCCATTACAGCTTTTTGGAACTTTCAACGTGCGACTTGTGGCGGAGCTAATCCAACCAGCGTTACTCAAACAAGCGGGGGAGCCATACTTTTAGCGACATCCCCTACTGATGACATGACCTTGGTTCGTATGAATGCCACTCCTCCAGGTGGCGTTTTTTATGCTGGATGGAGTGCTGTTGCAAATTCAAACAACCTGGCCGTTACAGGTATTCATCATCCGGCGGGAGATCTGAAAAAAATTAGTAATGGGAATACCTCGGCTGGATACTATACATGGCGAGGTAACCGTGTTTTTGCCAATGCTAACGGTCATCACGTGGCTGTAACTTGGAGAAATGGAACAACCGAGGGTGGAAGTAGCGGTTCTGGCCTTTTTAACGATGCGAATGGGCGATTAATCGGAACACTGACGGGAGGTGGCGCCTCTTGTACAAACCCAACATCTCCGGATTATTACGGTCGGTTTGCTACATTTCTTCCTCAAGTCAGGAACTATTTGGCACAAACAACCACACTATCAATCATGACAAACCCAGCCCCTGATTCAACACTGACTTCGGCCACGGTTGCGTTCCGCTGGACGAATGTCGGTGCTGTGCAGTATTACCTCTATATCGGTACGACCCGTGGTGGCCGTCAGATTTATTCCGGTAACCAGGGTCGAGCAACCAGTCGGGTTGTTAGTGGGTTACCAACTAATGGCAGCACGATTTATGTGCGTCTATGGACGAGAACCGCAGCAGGTTGGCGATATCATGATTACACCTATCAAGCAGGCAGAACTGATGATCATGGCAACAGCACAGCCACTGCCACGGCTATTGCGTTGCCAAGTACTACGGCCGGTGTGATCAACTATGCGGGTGATAATGATTATTTCCGTGTTGTCGTGCCATCAAGCGGCGTTTTGACGGTGAATACTACGGGTGCTACCGATACGTTTGGCTATTTGCTAAGCAGCACGGGAAGGATAATTGCTTCCAATGACGATGCAGGTGGCGCTTTGAGAACCAACTTCCGTATCTCAAGAACTGTCACGGCTGGGACTTATTACATCAGAGTTCGCCATTTTTCCAATACGGGAACCGGTGCTTATCACCTGGTATCAAATTTTACCACCGGCGGTACCGGAGTGATATCGGTCATGACAAGCCCAACCCCTGGCTCAACCAGGGCAATCGCATTAAAATTCTGGCCTGCTGGCCTTAGGAATCTTTATTACCTATAGTGCGGAAATGAGTTCTGAAAATAACAAACCCGCTATTCTGTCATATTTCTCAGAGATTCCTGACCCTCGTATCAACAGGAAGAAGCTAC
>WFOJ01000112.1 GCA_015488125.1 Mariprofundaceae bacterium | reverse complement strand
TCGATCACATGAATCAGCAACACCATATCCTGATCGCCACGCGTCGGGTAATCAAAAAGATTGCAGTTTTCGACATCGGCATGCAGTACCTTGCGCGTGTAGTGGTTAAATTGTTCATTCGGCTCAATCCCACTGGCTTGAAAACCACGTTCAGCCATGGATTTAACAGTGCAGCCAATACCGGCGCCGACTTCAAACACCCGATCTCCCGCTTGCAGTGAGGCAGAGAGCTGATCTGCAATACGCTGGCCATTATGCCAGGCGCGCATCACCCTGCGTGGCGAGGGTGTGCTTTCGCCATGATAATCCTGACGGTACTGACGCTGATAATAAGCGGCCATCTGCTGTTCATCCGGCATGGGATGATGGGCTACCAGACCGCAGCCAAGGCATAAACCTGTCTCCAGCGGCTGACCTTTCCGGTCTTTGCGACTGATGATTTCGATGCGGTCTGCGCCGCATAAATCGCAGGGTGATGAGTTGATAACAGCGTCAGAGGCCATAGAAATCCAGTAAAATCAGGCCGCCGTGGTACGGCGCTGATAGCGTTGTTGGTGATGCAACTGCCCGCAGGCTGCGGAAATATCATCACCGCGTGCAGCACGCACCACGGTGACAAACCCCGCCTTGCTGAGTATGCGCCAGAACGCCTGTACGCGCTCTGGCGGCGATTGCCGGTAAGGCGTGCCTTTATGGCTGTTCAGCGGCAACAGGTTGACCGTGCAGGGCAGGGCATGCAGTAATGCCGCCAGCTCCCTGGCGTGTTGCGGCGCATCGTTGACGCCATCTATCAACACATATTCGATCAGCACGCGCCGCCGTCTGCTCTGCGCCGCAAACGTCCGCACTGCCTGCAATAACGCAGGCAAGGGATATTTGCGATTCACCGGCATCAGCTGATTACGCACAGCATCGTTGCTGGCATTGAGTGAGACGGCAAGATTGCAAGGCAGGGCATCCTCAGTCATACGATGAATCGCGGGTGCAAGGCCGGATGTGGAAAGGGTGACGCGCCGAGGCGATAAGGCAATGCCCGCCGGGTCGGTGAGCAAACGCACAAAACGGGCGACCTGCGCATAATTATGCAGCGGCTCGCCCATGCCCATCAACACCACGTTGCGCGGGTATTCGCCAAGTATGCGGCGCGCCTGCATCAGTTGCGCCACCATTTCGCTGGCATGCAGATGCCGCACCAGCCCCATGCTCGCCGTCAGGCAAAAGCCGCAGCCCATGGCACAGCCAACCTGTGTTGAAATGCACTGGGTGATGCGGCCTTCAGCCGGAATCAGCACGCTTTCCACCTCGCCACCGCCTGGCATGCGCAACAGCATTTTGCGGGTGCCGTCAGCAGCCTGTTGCAGATTGACACATATCGCCTGCGGCCTGCATGTATGCGCTGTCAGCCAGTTGGCAAAGCCATGCGGCAAGCCCGGCAGGGATTGCAGATCATTCACCGCATGGCGAAACACGGCTGCCTGCAATGTGGCTGCATGCACAGGCTTGATGCCAGCCTGCCGACACAGGGTGGCCAGCTCCTGCTGATCCATGGCCGTCAGTGCCGGCAATCCGGCGGAAAATGCGGGGATGGGCATCAGCCCGGCTTACAGTCCGTATTTTGCCTTGTTGGCAGCAACTTCTTCGGCAGTTGGCGGGGTATGCTCCTTAACTTCAGCCAGCTCGTAAGCATCACGGTTGGTATCTGCCTGCTCATTCAGGGCAATATCGTCAGCGAAGCAATCAGGAACATCTTCCTCAGGGTAGATCGCCTCCCAGGGGCATTCCGGTTCGCATACTGCACAGTCAATGCATTCATCGGGAGAAATCAGCAGCATGTTCGGCGTGGATTCCGTTATTTCTTTGGGTTGATAAAAACAATCCACAGGACACACGGCAACACATGCCGTATCGACGCAATCCTTGCACAACTGTGTTACTACAAAAGCCATTGAACTAACCTCGGGGATGACCAGCGTCATCCTTTATTTCTTGCGCCTGCACCTGCACGCAGATGCCAGATGCGAGGCGACACGCCACAAAAGCGGGTCGCGAAGCTAAAAGCCCGCTCAGGAATAGCAATCCTGAGGGCATACCTCGCAGCATCACAGACCGCAAATCGAATGTAGGGGCAGCCCTGGTGGCTGCCCTTAAAACATGCCCAGTTTGAGTTTGGCCATATCACTCATCATGCTGCGATCCCAGGGCGGGTCAAACACCAGTTCAACATGAACATCGGTGACGTTTTTCACCGCCAACACCTTGCTGTGTATATCATCAATCAAAAACGGCCCCATGCCACAGCCCGGCGCCGTCAGCGTCATGCTGATTTCCACCGTGTTGCCGCCCTCATCGGTATCCACCACCAATACATCATAAACCAGGCCAAGATCCACGATATTGACAGGAATTTCGGGATCGTAACATTCACGCAGTGCCTGCCAGACAGCTTCTTCATCAACCGGGCCATCCGCCGTGCGTGATGCTGCTGCCGGGATTTTGACGCGATCCTCCATGCCCAGGGCATCGGCATCGCTGTTTTCAATGCGTACCAGGTTGCCGTTCACGCCGACGGTGAGGTAGTCGCCCAGCTCCTGCGTCACCCGCACCAGCGCGCCTTCGGGCACCACCACTGGCGTCCCCATGGGAATCAGTACGCCATCCACGTTGCGTTTGACCGTAATCATTTCACCTGATGTCATTTTATTCCGTCCTTGCCACGCCCTCATGCTCAAGTGCGGATTTCACGGTATGCCAGCAGAGGATGGCGCACTTCACCCGTGAAGGAAATTCGCGCACCCCGGCCAGTACCGAGAGTTTGCCCATGCTTTCTTCATCCACGGGCGCTGTCACATCCGAGGTGACCATGTGCTGGAAATCATCAAACAGGGCACGAAATTCCGCCAGCGTTTTGCCCTTGAGGGTTTCCGTCATAATGGAAGCCGAGGCTACTGAAATGGCGCAGCCATCGCCTTCAAAACGCACATCCTCGATGCGATCATCATCGTTGACCTGAAGGTACACATGCAGGCGGTCACCGCATAGTGGGTTGTGACCATCGGCATCATGACTGCATGGCTCCAGGGTACCGAAATTGCGCGGTGATTTGCTGTGGTTGACGATCACCTGTTGGTAGAGACTGCGTAAATCCATGGTTTGTCCTTTTGGGTTGTGGGTGATTGTTCGGGTGTTTTTGGGGCAGCCACCAGGGCTGCCCCTACATTATTCGTTTTGTTGTGCATTATTTGAATAACTGGTGGGCCTGGGCGATAGCGCTGAATAATGCATCGATTTCTTCGCGGGTGTTGTAGGCGGCGAAGGAGGCACGGGCGGTGGCTGGCACCTGAAAAAACTGCATCACCGGCATGGCGCAATGGTGACCGGCGCGGATAGCTACCCCTTCACGATCGAGAATCGTGCCCAAATCGTGCGGATGCACGCCATCAACGATGAAGGACAGTACGCTGGCCTTGTGCGCGGCAGTGCCGATCAGGCGAATGTAGTCATGCGCTGCGGCCTGGCTGGTGGCGTAATCGAGCAATGCCTGTTCGTGCGCGGCGATGGCCCGCACATCCAGCGATTGCAAATAATCTGCGGCTGCGCCAAAACCGATGGCACCGGCAATATTTGGTGTGCCAGCCTCGAATTTATAGGGCAAATCATTGTATTCGCTGCGCTCAAAGCTCACGCTGCGGATCATGTCGCCGCCGCCCTGATAGGGTGGCATGGCTTCCAGCAGGGCTTCTTTGGCATAGAGCAGGCCGATGCCGGTCGGGCCATACATCTTGTGGGCACTGGTGACATAGAAATCAGCATCCAGCGCCTGCACATCCACCGGCATATGAGCCAGCGCCTGCGCGCCATCAAGCAGCACTTTCGCGCCTGCGGCATGTGCCTGGGCGATGATCTCCGCCACCGGATTGATGGTGCCCAGGGCATTGGACTGATGGACGATACCGACCAGTTTGGTGCGTTCGCCAAGCAGTTCGGCGAAGGCATCCATCTGCAGTTCACCCCGGTTATTCATGGGGATCACCTTCAGCGTCGCCCCTGTGCGTTCACACAGCCATTGCCAGGGCACGATATTGGAATGATGCTCCATGGCGCTGATGAGTACTTCATCGCCTGCGCCGACGTTGGCATGGCCCCAGCTTTGCGCCACCAGATTGATGCCTTCCGTAGCGCCGCGCACCAACACGATTTCGCGCGCACTGGCGGCGTGAATCAGCGCCGCCAGCTTGCGACGCGCGCCTTCATAAGCCGCCGTGGCGCGCTCGGAAAGCGCATGCACGCCGCGATGCACATTGGCATTGTCGTGGCTGTAATAATGGCAAATGGCATCAATCACGGTCTGCGGTTTCTGCGTGGTGGCGGCATTATCCAGATAGGCCAATGGTTTGCCGTACACCTGCTGATGCAGCGCCGGAAAATCGGCGCGAATGTCCTCAATGCTTTTCATGCGCATGTCTCCGGGTGGCGGTTGTTTTGATCCAGGTAAGAATGGGTCGCCATTCCTTGCGGCGCGCCAGCGCCTTGCAGGGAATGCGCGTCAGGCCGCCGCTGGCGTAGCCGCTGTGTTCATAGCCGGCAGAATCGCTAAAATAGGCAAAACACAATCGGGTAATGGTATCCACCTGGTAATCCAGACCGATGCTGCCCATAGAATACGAAGACTGGTAATAAATGCCGCTGCCCTCTTTCGTCTCCTTTACTGGCGGCGGACTATCCACTGCCATTGCTAACCCTGTGCTACCCAATAAGCACACGATGACACTTATATACAATAACTTCATCTGATGAGCTCCGGCAGGTCGGCGCTGTGCGGCAGCCGGGCAAAGCATTGCTGCTCGACGTAGCGACGCAGAGCAGGGTGAGGGAGTCGTGCCAGCAGCGCATCGGCAAAGGCAAAAATCAGCATCTCCTGACTCATGGCCTCGCTGATGCCACGAGAGCGCAGATAAAAGCGTTGCGCTTCATC
>WFOJ01000111.1 GCA_015488125.1 Mariprofundaceae bacterium | reverse complement strand
TTTGCAACGCTTCGCCATATCGCTTTGAACCTTCTCAAGGCGGAAAAATCTCTCAAGGTAGGAATGAAAGTTAAACGATTACGTGCCGGATGGGATCACAAGTACTTGCTCAAGGTTCTTGGCGGGTAAGATTTTAATGCGATTGCCCTGGCTCTATTGCAGGTGCCTCTTTTGTTTTGCAAACGGATGCATAGCCTTGGCGGCGAAACATGATGCGCACGACTGATGATTTGCGCAATACTGGAGCGAGCGGTGGATATAGACGTAAAAAATGTCGCCATGTTGGCGCGCATCCGGCTGACCGATGCAGAAGCGACGGAGCTGGGTCCTCAACTTGAGCGTATTGTTGGCTATGTGGAGCAACTGGCAGCGGTGAATACCGAAGGTGTGACAGCTACGGCCCATCCGCATGATATGGCCATGCCTTTGCGTGCCGATGTGGTGAGCAACACCAATCAGCGCGATGCCTTGCAAACAGCCGCGCCAAAAACCGAATCCGGCCTGTACGTCGTGCCGAAAGTTATTGAGTAGGAAGATCATGGCATACCGTTCCCTGACTGAACTTGCAGACCAACTTGAGCGTGGCGAAACCACGGCTGTTGAACTGGCACAACAATACCTGGCGCGCATTGAGGCGCATAACCCGACGCTGAATGCCTTTGTCCATTGCGATGCTGAGCATGTGCTGGCGCAGGCCGAAGCCTCTGACGCTTACCGGGCGAAGCATGGTGCCCGCGCCATGGAAGGACTGCCCATTGCGGTGAAAGATATTTTCTGCACCAGCGATGGCCCGACGCAGTGTTGCTCCAATATCCTCAAGGGCTATCACGCGCCTTATGATGCGCATGTGATTACCCGCCTGAAAGAAGCCGGCGCCGTGCTGGTCGGCAAGACCAATATGGATGAATTCGCCATGGGTTCATCCAACGAAACATCTGCCTTTGGTTCTTGCCGTAATCCCTGGCATACCGATTGTATTCCCGGCGGCTCCTCCGGTGGTTCTGCCGCTGCTGTGGCCGCAGCCCTGACGCCGGCAGCGCTGGGTACCGATACCGGCGGCTCGATTCGGCAGCCTGCGTCGCTGTGCGGTATTACCGGACTAAAACCAACCTATGGCCGGGTATCGCGGCGGGGTATTATCGCCTTTGCTTCCTCGCTGGATCAGGCAGGGGCCATGACGCGCACGGTGCGCGATGCCGCCCTGCTGACTGGCACCATCAGCGGCCATGATCCAGCAGATGCGACATCGGCTGCCGATGCGCCTGATGTTGACTGGCTGGCTGCCTGCGAAACTCGCGACATGCAGGGGCTGCGTATTGGTCGTCCAAAGGAATATTTTATCGACGGCATGGATCCAGGGGTGCGCGCCGCTGTTGATGCTGCGCTGGAGCAATGTAAGGCGTTGGGCGCGGAGATTGTCGATATTTCGTTGCCGCACACGCAGTATGCTGTTGCGGCCTACTATGTGATTGCGCCATCCGAAGCCTCGGCCAATCTCTCTCGCTATGATGGCGTGCGTTTTGGCCATCGTTGCGAGCATCCTGAAGATTTGCTCGATATGTACACCCGCAGCCGCGACGAAGGTTTTGGCGCGGAAGTCAAGCGGCGCATTCTGACCGGTGCATTTGCGCTTTCTTCCGGTTATTATGATGCCTATTACCTCAAGGCGCAGCAGGTGCGCACGCTGATCCGTCAGGATTTTCAGCAGGCATTTGAACAGGTGGATGTGATTGCCACGCCGACCAGCCCCGTGCCTGCCTTCCGCATTGGCGAGAAAACGGATGATCCGCTGACCATGTATCTCTCCGACGTGTTCACCATCGCTGTTAACCTCGCCGGTCTGCCCGGCTTATCGCAGCCTTGTGGCATGGTTGATGGTCTGCCCGCAGGCCTGCAATGGATTGCCCCGGCCTGGCAAGAAGGGCGCTTGCTGGCCGCTGCGGCTGCCTATGAAGCAGCCACGCCCTGGCATCAGCAGACCCCCGCCGATTTTACTGCAGGAGAACAGGCATGAGCTGGGAAGTTGTTATCGGACTGGAAGTCCATGTGCAGGTGAACACCAAAACCAAGGCTTTTTGCGGTTGTTCCACCGCTTTTGGCGCAGAGCCTAACACCCAAACCTGTCCGGTGTGTCTGGGCATGCCGGGGCAGTTGCCGGTACTGAATGCAGAAGCCGTACAGAAGACGATTCTTACCGGTCTGGCCATCAACGCGACCATCAATCTGGAATCGCGTTTTGACCGCAAAAACTATTTTTACCCTGATCTGCCCAAGGGCTATCAGATCAGCCAGTTTGCCGTGCCACTGGTGGAGAAGGGGTATCTCGATATTCCTGTCGGCGATGGTGAAAAGCGCATTGGCATCACCCGTATCCACATGGAAGAAGATGCTGGCAAATCCATGCATGAAGGGCTGGAGGGTGTATCGCATATCGACCTTAACCGCTCCGGCGTACCGTTGATGGAAATCGTTTCCGAACCGGATATGCGCAGCGCCGACGAAGCGATTGCCTACCTTAAGCAGTTGCATCAGCTCATCCGGTTTCTTGATGTTTCCGATGGCGATATGGAAAAGGGGCAGTTTCGCTGCGATGCCAATGTTTCCGTGCGTCGTCCAGGCGAGCCGTTTGGCACCCGTGCGGAATTGAAAAATCTTAATTCCTTCCGCTTCATCAAACAGGCCATCGAATACGAAGCCAACCGTCAGATCGAGCTGATTGAGGATGGTGGCGAAGTGGTACAGGAAACACGGCTGTTTGATTCAGCGAAAGGTGAGAGCCGTTCCATGCGCAGCAAGGAAGAAGCGCACGATTATCGCTATTTCCCGGAACCTGATCTGCCGCCGCTGCGCGTATCAGCAGAAGAAGTGGCCGCCATTCGCGCTGGCATGCCGGAACTGCCGGGGCAGTTGCGTCAGCGTTTTGAACAGGAATACGGGCTTTCTGCCTATGACGCCGATGTGCTGACGCAGACCCGTGAGCTGGCAACCTGGTATGAACAACTGGTGGCGGCGCATCCGAAAGATCCCAAACGTTGCGCCAACTGGATGGCCAATGAGTTGCTGGGACGACTCAATGAGGCGGGCCGGGATATTGCCGATTCACCCGTGAATGCACAGGCGTTGGCCGGATTGCTGGATCGCATTGAAGATGGCACCATTTCCGGCAAGATTGCCAAGGATGTGCTGGATGCGATGATGGCAAGCGGCGATTCCGCCGATGCCGTGATTGAAGCGAAGGGCTTAAAGCAGGTGTCGGATACCGGTGCGATTGATGCCCTGATCCGCGAGGTTATGGCAGCCAATCCGCAGCAGGTTGAACAATACCGCAATGGCCGTGACAAATTGTTCGGCTTTTTCGTCGGTCAGGTGATGAAGGCCACCCGTGGACAGGCCAACCCGGCTGTGGTCAATCAGCGCCTGAAAATATTGCTGCAAGACTGATGATGTACAAGTCCCATATACCTTATGGGACTTGTACACGGTAACGATCACACGATGGTACTGGATCGCTATATTCTGCGCCTCTGGCTGGCACCGTTTCTGGGCGCTTTGCTGGTTGTTGTCGGCATACTGTTGCTTGGCCGGGTACTCAAACTCGTCGGCCTGTTTGCCGATAAAGGCGTGGAATGGGGGCTGCTGGTCACCATGCTGGCGGCCATCCTGCCCTATTTTTTGTTGATCACGGTGCCCATGGCCTTTTTCTTTGCCATGCAGCATGTCATCCTGCGTTTGTATCAAAACAGTGAAATGGATGCACTGCGTGCTGCCGGTGTCTCCTATATACGTATGTTTCGCTCCCTGTTGCTGGTCGCCTTGCTATTGGCGGTATTGCTTGAAATCACCGCCATGGTGTGGATGCCACAGGGGCAGAAACTGTTTCAGGGTCTGCTCATGGCGGTACAAAAAATGAAACCTGCGCCGTCTTTTGAGCCCATGCGTTTTAATCAGGATCTCGATCATTTTACCATTTATGTGCAGGGCATGAGCGATGACGGTCGCCTGCAGGGCTTTATGCTGGAAGACAGACGTGCTGCCGTGCCCGTGGTGTATATGGCCGAGGCAGCGCGACTGGAGCGCGTCGGTGATGTGCTGCGTTTCACCCTGTTTGATGGCGTGCGGCTGGAAGGCGAAGCAGACAAGCTGCGTTCTATTGCCTTTAAGCGTTACCGCGTGGGCATGGATATTGGCGCCCTGGGACTGCTGAAGATACCGCAATGGCAAGCCAGAGCTTTTGAAATGAAAGGGGCCGAGCTGTGGCAGTTGATGCGCAGCAGCGGTGATGCACGTCCGGATATTGTCGCCGAATGGCATCGTCGCCTGCTATTACCCACCACCTTGCTGGTCTTGTTCGTGTTTGCGCTTCCTCTTTCGCATACAGCCAAACGGGCCAGCAAGGCTGGCGCTTATCTGATGGGCATTGCCTTACTGGTACTGCTTTACAACATCCAGTTGGCATTAACGCAACAAGTCAGTCACGGCGATGCCCACTGGCTGGTCATGTGGGCCGGGCAACTGGCGGCCCTGGCTCTGGGTGGCTGGCTGTTTTGGCGAGCCAGTCAGGATCGTATGCCAACTATTGGCGCATGGGCCGTGGCTGAGTGGTTACGCGCCATCGGACAAAAAAATGACAGGGAAGCGAGGGGCTGATGCAAACGCTGATTGTTTATCATTCTGACTACGGACATACCGAAGCGGTGGCGCAAGCTGTTGCCGCCGGAGCAAAAGCAGCGGGCAATACGGATGATGTTGTGCGCTGTCAGCTTTGTGCGCAAACCACGCTGGCTGATTTGTGTGGCGCCGATGTGATCATCTTCGGCAGTCCCGTGCATATGGGCAGCATGTGCTGGCAAATGAAACAATTGATCGACCAGGCTGGCAAGCTATGGCTGGATGGCGATTTGGAAGGCAAAGTGGCGGGCGTGTTTGTTACCGGTGGTGGCTACGGTGGTCAGGGCGGTGGTGCTGAACTGACCTTGATGACGCTGCACGCTAACGCCTTGGAGCATGGCATGATTGTCGCAGGCTTTCCGCGTAGCCTTCCGGGATATGATGTTGCCGGCCTGCACTGGGGGTTGTGCGTGCGTACCGGCAACAACGAAGGTATGCCGGAGGCAGTCAGCGATCAACAGCTCATGGCTGCTCGTAGCTATGGTGCCCATGTGCGGGAACTGGCGCAAAGGTTCAGCGCATAGAATTTAGTCGTCATTGCCATGACGATCCATCCTTTCTTCTCTCACAAACATTGCATTTTTGATCATGCCAGTGGCGTAGTTGGTGTTTGCCATCGCCGGGAAAATAAAGATACCGGCTTTGATTGTTAGCGGGTAGGAGGTGGAAGGCGGGTCAAAAGGAGAGGGCCTCGGCCATGCGCTGCAAGTCTTCCCAGGCCTGCTGTTTGCGCGGCGAGGAACGCAATAAATATGCCGGGTGATAGGTAACGGTGACGGGGATACCCTGATACGTGTGCAACTTCTGGCGCAAAACGCCAAGAGGGGCATCGCTGCGCAATAGCTGATGCGCGGCAACCCGGCCAAGCAGGCACAAGTGCTGCGCTTGCAACAGGCGCAACTGGGCATCCAGCCACGGGCGACAGGCTCGCATTTCTTCCTCCCCCGGATCGCGATTCCAGGGCGGACGGCATTTGATGGTGTTCATGATATAAACATCGGAACGTTGCAAGCCAATAGCAGCCAACATGCGGTTGAGCAATTGCCCTGCCGGACCAACAAAAGGTTCTCCCTGACGGTCTTCTTCCGCTCCCGGCGCTTCGCCGATGATAACCAATCGGGCTTTCGGGTCGCCTGTGCCAAATACCGTATGCTTGCGCCCTTTGGCCAGCGCGCAACGCTGGCAGGCGGCCACCTGTGCCCGCAAGGCATCCAGTGAACTGGCCTCTACAGGCACCACCGGGGTTGGCGGCCGGCTGACCGGCGGTGTAACTTTTTCGGTCGCCGGTGCTGCTGCAACGGATGCAGGGGCAGCAGCCTGCTTCATGACAGGTGCGGCAGCGGGCGTTTCTGCCTCTGTATCCATTCTCTCCGCAGACGAAACAATCCCCGGTGGCAACGGTGTATGCACGCCCACTTCACGAAAATAACAGCGGAGAAATTCAGCAGAATAATGCTTCATCACTGTTTTCCCCGCTTAAATGGTATTTCGGGCAATGCCCAGGATGTCGAGTTTT
>WFOJ01000110.1 GCA_015488125.1 Mariprofundaceae bacterium | reverse complement strand
TACCCTGGCTACCACTGGCAGGCCTGCTCTTGCTGTTGCCATGGTCAGCGCCGCCGGTGACAGCAGGCGATTTCCCCTCAAATGATTTACTCAAAACGCTGGAGCAACGGGCGATGAAACCGCCGCCCTGCGCTTCGGCGCAATGTGCGCAAATCTCCCGCATGCAGCTAAGCATTGATGAACACAATCTGCAACTGCTGGCAGAATTACATGCCGCAGCAGAAGTGGCCGTGCCTGTACCGGGCAAACGTCGCGAGTGGTTGCCTGAAGCAGTATGGCTGGACGATCAGCCTGTCAGTCTGTTGCGGCACAACGATGCCTTGTGGCTGAGGCTGACTCCCGGCGTACATCGCTTGCGCATGCAAGGACGTATTCATGCGCTGGATCGCCTGCAACTATCGCTGCCACTGAAGCCTGCACAGGCGATAGTTCAGGCTTCGGACTGGCTGGTCAGTGGCTTGCATCGCGATGGTACGGTAGCTGGGACCCTGCAATTCACACGGCAGGCGCATCATGCCGCCTCTGAAAACAGTTTACAGCCTGCTGCCTTGCCACCGCTGCTGCAACTGGAGCGCAGCCTGCGTATCGGGCGTCAATGGTTCGGGGATTATGTACTGCGTCGTGTGTCGCCGACGGGCAGTGCGGTCAGCGTCGATATTCCGCTGCTGGCCGGGGAATCGCTGATCAGCGACGGTTTTGACGTGCATCAGGGCAACGTGCATGTCCAGCTTGCACCATCAGTTCGCGAGGTGCGCTGGCGCACGCTGTTGCAAACAACGCCTGTCTTGCAACTGCGGGCGGCAACCACCACCGAATGGCTGGAAACATGGCAACTGGATGTCGCACCGATGTGGCATGTTGAAACCTCCGGCCTGCCACCGGTTCGCCATCAGCAGGGAGAACGCTGGCTACCTCAGTGGCGGCCCTGGCCGGGTGAATCGCTGCAACTGCAATTACGCCAACCTGATGCCATTCAAGGCAACACCAAAACACTGGATGCCGTTCATTTGAACATGCGTCCCGGTGAACGCAGCAGCGATGTCAGTCTGTCCCTGCACTTTCTCAGTTCTCACGCCGATCAGCATGTATTGCAGTTACCGCCCGGCGCAGTGCTGAAGACGCTGAACATTGACGGTCAGCCCTACCCCCTGCGGCCACAGGATGATGGCTCGCTGGTATTGCCCCTACACCCCGGTGAGCAAACCCTGGAGCTGCAATGGCAGCAGCCGGATGCCATTCGTGCGTGGTTGCAGACACCGCCGCTGGCGATGGGTATCCATGGTGTCAATGCCGATCTGCTGGTGGAGATGCCATACAACCGCTGGATACTGATGCTGGATGGCCCGGCACTTGGCCCGGCGGTGTTGTTCTGGGGTGTGTTACTGACCATTATTCTGGCCGCTGTATTGCTGGGCAGAACACGTCAGACACCGCTGCGCACGCCGCAATGGTTATTGCTCGGCATCGGCTTGTCGCAAACCTCGGTAGCGGTTGCCGTGCTGGTCATCGGCTGGCTGTTTGCACTGGCTGCCAGGCAACGCCTGAAGATGACAGAGCAGCGTTATTTCAACACCATTCAGCTTGGACTTCTTGTCCTGACGGTGGTGGCCATCAGCGGTCTTGTGGCTGCTGTGGGCAATGGCCTGCTGGGGCAGCCGGAGATGCAAATTGTCGGCAATCATTCCAGCAGTCATCTGCTGCACTGGTATGCGGATCAATTCAATGGTGCACTGCCGCAAGCGGATATCATCAGTATGCCGATGTGGGTGTATCGTTTATTGATGCTGATATGGAGTCTGTGGCTGGCTTTCGCCTTGCTGAACTGGCTGAAATGGGGCTGGCAATGCTTTACTCAGAATGGCCTGTGGCACAAAAAAGCAGAACCCGGAAACAAGGAACAGGCTGGCCATCAACCTTCCTGAAGCGGTTTGTCATGTGCATGACATATACGCCTCCTAGCGTGCGCCGCATATCTTGATAACAGGAGCGAAGAATGCGCAAGTATTCATCCATCGCGCTGGCTGTGTCTGTTCTGGTAGCTGCCGGAACCGCTCAGGCGCGTGATCAGATCAACATCGTCGGCTCATCGACGGTTTACCCCTTTTCCAGCTATGTCGCGGAAGCGTTTGGTCAGGAAGGAAATTTCAAAACACCAGTGATTGAGTCCACTGGTTCCGGTGGCGGCATGAAGCTGTTTTGCGCCGGCGTAGGCCTGGATACCCCGGATTTCACCAACGCATCCCGCCGCATGAAACTCAAGGAATTCAAGACATGTCAGAAAAACGGCGTAACTGACATTGTGGAATTCAAAATCGGGCTCGACGGCCTGGCGCTGGCTCAGTCCAAACACGCCGCGCCGCTGGATCTGAGCCGCAAGGACATCCTGCTGGCCGTTGCTGCTGAAGTTCCCAACAAGGCTGGCAACGCACTGATCGCCAACCCTTACCACTACTGGGATGAAATCGACAGCAAGCTGCCGCATCGCAAGATCATCTTCTATGGCCCGCCGACCTCCTCCGGCACCCGTGATGCCTTTGAAGACCTGGGCATGAAGCACCTGACCAAGCATATGGAAGTGTACACCAGTCTGTACCATGCCGACAAGAAGAAAAACAAGGCCTACAAGAAGTATCACAAGATCCGTCAGGACGGCGTGTATGTTCCTTCAGGCGAGAATGACAACCTGATTGTACAAAAGCTGGACAAGGATCAGGCGGCCATCGGCATTTTCGGCTACAGCTACCTGGAAGAAAATGAAGACAAGATCGCAGCCGTAAAAATTGCCGG
>WFOJ01000109.1 GCA_015488125.1 Mariprofundaceae bacterium | reverse complement strand
CATGCTGATTTATCCGGCGCAGACCTCTTCGGTGCCAATCTCAGCGGCGCGAAAATCAAAAAAACCAATTTCACCAATGCCCGCCTGGCTGGTGCCATCTGGGTCGATGGTATCCCCTGCTCTGCCAGCGCCGCGCCCGGCCAGTGTCGTTAACAGGAGGGGACAATGAACAACGCCATCACACGCCTATTATTGATGCTTTCCTGCATGGTCATCATGCCATGGAGCGCCAGCGCCAAGATTCTGATCGGGAGTTATTACGGTCAGGAAGGCTGGAATATGACGGAAGTCGCCCATCAGGAACAATGGCAGGGTGAGGCCAATGCCGTTATCAACCTGTTTACCGATTTCGATCCGGCTAATGCAACGAATTTATTCGATCAGCAACTGATGGCCATCTGGAACCACGGCAGCGTGCCCATGGTTAGCTGGATGCCTTACCATGGCACGAGCACACCGACGGATATTGCCGCCCGTATTGCTGCCGGTGATTACGACGTTTATCTTGATGACTGGTCTTCGCGCATGCTTGCCTTTCTGGCGGGCCCGGATGGCAGCATTGGCACATCTGATGACCGCCGCGTGTATCTGCGCTTTGCCCACGAAATGAACAGCAACTGGTATCTCTGGTCGATCGATCCAGTAGCTTATGTGGCAATGTGGCAACATGTGTACAACATCTTTGCCAACAAAGGCATCACCGCGAGCCGCCTGCAATGGGTGTGGAGCGTGAATAATACCGATCAGGGTTTTTACCCTGCCGAGCAGTATTACCCCGGCGATGCCTTCGTGGACTGGCTGGCCATGGATGGCTACAACTGGGGCCAGAGCTGGACTGGTCTCGGCTGGCAAAACCCAACGGCGGTGTTTGGCGATATGCTGGCACGCCTGCGTCTGCTTGCCAGCAACAAACCCGTGGCCATCACCGAGGTAGGGAGCAGCACAGACTCTGCCGGCATTGATCCTTATGCGGACAAATCACAGTGGATCACGAACATGTTTCAGTTCGTTCAGGATCAGGGCATCGGCATGATCAGCTGGTTCAACCGCGATAAGGAAATGGACTGGGCTGTTTTTGGAGGCAACGCTGGTGATGAAACCTATCTGGCCTACAAAGCATATGCCGCCTATCGTCAGGCCGTGATTGCCGCGCCTGGCGTTTTACCTGATCGCACGTCAGCACGGCTGATCAGCGATGCTGATTTTCTCAGTGATGCCACGGCTGGTACGGGCACCGGCGCCTTCGTATTACCGCCGGTAGCCAGCAACCCTTACGCCAGTGTCACCCTGGAGCTGCTCTCCTCGTGGAACAGCGGTTTCTGTGCCCGCGCGCATCTTGCTGTGAATCAGGACGTGAATGACTGGTCGGTGGATATTTATCACTCCGGCACGGTAACAGGCCTGTGGGGCACGGATTATCAAAACATCAGTACCAACGAAGTACGCGCCAGCGCCAATGCAGGCAATTACCTGCTGCATGCGGGTGAACAGACAAGCTTTGATTTCTGCGCTGATGGCTCTCTGCAAACCACGGTTGTCAGCGGCATTCAGGCCAATGCCTTTGGTCCTGTTATTGCCGACAGCAGCACGCTGCATGCTCAGGGCAATTTCATCTCCACCTGGATTGGCGGTTACTGCATGGATGTGATCATTCAAAACACCACAGCACAGGATCAGCTATGGATGGGAGTCATGTTCTCGCTGCCTGACAGCAGCATGAGCAGCACCTGGAACGCCAGTTATTCCGCCGTGACAGGTGACAGCATTGCCTCACCGCTATCCTGGAACCCGGTTGTGCCAGCCAATGGCAGCATCAATATCGGTTTTTGCGCCAATGGCCGAAACCATGTAGGACTGGTACTTCCCTGATCGATGCCTGATTCCCTGCCTGCTTTTTTGCTGAATGCAGGCAGGGAATGAAAACAAAAAAGGATGCTCAGGAATCTGTCGGACCTTGGCAATCGTCACGAGAAATAGCGGAATTGAGCCAAATATACGACTTGTTGACGGCAAATAGCAGCGCCATTGAACAAAAACAGGGCGAAGATGTGGCCAATATCCGGTTTTTCGTAGCAGATTTGCCAAAGCCCGACAGACTCCTGGCTTCTTTTTACTGAATACCCGCCACTATCTGTATGCTTGATCAACGGTGATGCCAGGAATAAACGCCGGAACAGTACGACGATAGGCAGCGTACTCAGGATGCGCAACAAGCATGCGCTGCTCCTCAAAACGAGCGCCGATCATGAAGTAAGCGCAGACAGCCAGCGCGAGGTTCAGACCGTTCCACGTCTGTTCTGGCATGGCCAGCAGTATCAACATCACGCCAGTGTACATCGGATGGCGGAGATAGCGATAAATCCCTTTGACAATGAAAGGATCAGTGCCCTGTGCAGAGGCCCGAAACCCCAGGAAGGCCAGGCCATCAATGGGTTGAAAAGCGGCCAGTGCGACCACTGCTCCAGCGATTTGAAGCGTGATCAATACAATCTTTACAAGCCCATCTGCATGGTAAAGCGGGCTATCGGCAAGCTGGTGAACAAAACTGATCCAGATCGCGGTCATCAGCACCGACAACAGCGTGTAGTAAAGCCGGTAGCGAGGGTCGTGGATGCCATGATCACAGAACCACTGTTTGCAACGTATCGTAGCCAGACCGCTATGGATGACAGCAAATAACAGGCCCGTTATCCAGACCCATAAGCCACTTAACAGCAAGTAGTGATGCAAAGCTTGCTCGCAGCAATCCAGCGTACTTCAGCTATTCACAGGATGTTTACTTTACAGATCCAACGTATCATCAAGAATAACCTGGCCTTTTTTGGCTTTGATCGAGACTTCCCGTTCCAGCAAATCAAGCGCCTTGAGCAAAACCTGAGATTCTGAACGCAGCCGGGGCAACAGCTTTTCAGCTTCTTCACGGCGTTCCTGCTGCCAGGTTTTTTTGGAGCCAAACAATTTACTCAGTATAGAGCGATCATCGTCAGTGTAAAGCAACTGGAAGATTTTCTGATAGGTGTGATGCAAAGCCTGATGTGGTTCTTCCAGAGCGGTGTAAGAAGTCATGCTGCGCAATTTGTGACCTTCGCCATAATACCACTGGCCAAATACGCAATCGGTAGGCAAAACAGGTACCTGATTTTTATCCAGCGGCAAACCTTCCACCAGAGCCTCAGCCCTGGCAACCCAGCGCAAATGCGCCAATCGTGCGTTCTCAATATGCTCCAGTATGACATCAAGCTTCATTCATCACCTCCTGTGATCACGAACGTACCCGAAAGAGGGGATGGGCGAGCCTAGCGTTGATTCGTTGGCTGTAAAGCTGTGTTAATGAGAAGTCAGCGTGGAGCTTCGTATTTTCTGATCAGGCGTACCAGCATGATGGCGGCAAATGCCAGGCCGATCATGGAGAATGCGCCAAACCCCTGATGTTTGAGCCACTGGCAACCAAAAACCCAGCTGACCAGCACCAGCAGGGCCGCAGCCGCTCCCAGCAGTTGCAGGAAGAATTCAGCCACACCACCAAGACGACTGGCCGTATCGAAAATGAAGGTAAACGGTTTGAGAAAACAGGCATCAATCATGTCCAGATATTGCGGGCGACGATAAACCACCCAGCCCATGGCGATCAAGGCCACGGCAAACAGGCCGTAATCAACAATCAGCAGACTGAAATCGACGGAGTCCATCCATTCTGGCGGCTCTTTTCGCGTGGTGTAGGCTTCACCGGCATCGAGCGGATCGGCGAGCGCCGTCGCGGGCAGGGCCAGCAGCGCGCATAACAGTGCAAAAAACCGGCGCATCAGCTAACCCGGCAACAGACTTGCGGCGCGGGCAAGACAAGACGCAGCGCAATCCACAGCAATGGCCAGCCATGCCAGAACATATCAAACACATCCAGCGGCTGCAGCTTTTGCCCGGCCAGCAACATGTTTGCCTTTTGCAGCAGATGCGGCTCCGGCACAAAGGGAGCCAGCCCCAGCAACAAAGCAGCAATAACCAGCATCGGCATGGCCGGGCAATAAATCAGCTGAAGCATGCGTTCTTTCATGACAGCCACGTTTGCACTTTCTGCTGTAAGGCAGGCAGCGGCAGCGCGCCCATCACCGTATCTGCCACCTGACCATGGCGAAACAGCATCATCGTCGGGATAGAACGAATGCCGTAATGCGACGCAGTCTGCGGATTTTCATCCACATTGAGTTTGGCGACGATCAGCTGCCCCGCATACTGCGAGGCCAGCTTCTCCAGCGTCGGCGCCACAGCGCGGCACGGCCCGCACCAGGGCGCCCAGAAATCAACCAGCACAGGCAGTGGTGCCTGCAATACCTGTCGATCGAAATGCGCATCCTCAAGCTGTACAGGCACAGGCGGGAAAATCATTTGCTTGCAACGACCACACACCACTTTTCCGCTTTCACCAGCAGTCAGTTTTGCCAGTGGCAAGCGGTTCGCCGTGTGACAATGAGGGCAGGTATAAATATCTGTCATGTGTTTGCTGTCTCCACATCAATGCTGACATCAGCACCTTCATGCAAGGTGGCGTGAATCAGGCAGCTGCCCGCAACACGCTCCAGTGCCTTGCGGCGCTTGTCAGGTACATTGGGCGCATGCACAGCAATGCTGAATGCCTCAATATGGCGTGGCTCGCCACCGACCTGCCAGTTGCAATCCACTTCCAGTCCATGGCAATCCAGCTTTGCCTGCTGGCAGTAGCGTGCAACATAAAAGCCAATACAGGAAGCCAGCGAGGCAGCCAGCAGTTCCGGTGGTGTCATGCCTGCGTCATCACCGCCGTTATCTGCCGGTTGATCCACCGTGATCCGGTGCCCACGGCAGCTTACCGAAAAGCGGGCATTACCCTCATGTTTGATCTTCATTCGCATAGTGTGCTCCTTTTGCATTCACGGGGAAGAGCCAGGAGGCTGTCCGGGAATAGAAACCGTAACGAGGGATTTCCATTTTGAGTCATGATTCTCGTCCGTTTGAGGTGAATAGCAAGCGCTATTTAACGAAAACAGAGGACAATCAGGGTCAACATGAAGATTCCGCAGCAGGTTTTCTATGCCTGGACAGCCTCCTGAGGAGGGGTTGGGGAGTTTGTAAAGCTCTCCCCGTGAATACAGCTTCAGGCGGTTGCCTTTCTCTCCGTCACAGAGAGAAAAAGCAACACCGCCTATTTCAGACGTTCGATACCCATGCGTTTCAGAAAGGCCTTTTCAACAAAAGGCTCGGAAACGCCGGTGCGCATTTTGCGCATAAAGTATTTCTCAAAACCGACCTTGGCTGTGTGCACCCAGCCACCGCCTTTGGCCCATACCTTGTTGCGCGGTGGAATCTGCGGATATGCCACCAGTGCCACACCGCCATCACCAAAGTCTGCCAGGCAGATGGCCCCCCAGGTGCCGCATTTTTCGGGCTGTTCGCCCTTGATATCGTGGACAATATTATGCACAATCGCGGTAGTCATGGATTCGATCATAAAACCGGTTTTCGGCGTACCCACAGGCACTGGTGTCGCTTCCACCGGTGGAATGGCCACAATCACACCCGTGCCATAAATGTTTTTGAAATTAGGATTTTGCTGGAACTCGTTAATGGCCACAAAGCCCATCGGATTGACCAGCCCTTCGCAATTTGCCACCGGCCCGACACCTCGGAAGGGCGGCATCAGCATGGCAAAGCGATGATCCAGCGTGCCAGAAGCAATCACCTCGCCATGACGATCCACTTCTTCATAATCCAGCGTATGCTCGTGCACGGCGCTGGTCTTGCAATTGGTAATAAACTTGATATCGCGCTTGCGCAGCTCAGCCTCCAGCAGACCCTTGGAATCTTCCACACCGCCTAAGCCCAGGTGACCAATATAAGGCTCTGGCGTAATAAAGGTCATCGGCACCTTGTCCCGAATTTTGCGGCGACGCAGTTCGGTATCAAGAATCATGGCAAATTCATAGGCAGGCCCGAAGCAGGACACACCCTGCACCGCACCGACGACAATCGGCCCCGGATTTTTGCAGAATTCTTCAAAAGCGCGGTAAGCCTCCACAGCGTGATCAACATGGCAGATCGAATGGGTATGCCCTTCCGGCCCCATGCCGGGGATCAGTTCAAAGGCCAGGCGTGGACCCGTGGCGACGATCAGATAGTCATAGTCCAGGTATTGACCATTGCCCAGACGCAAGCGGTTTTCGTCCGCCAGTATCTCATCTACCCCACAGGAAAGAAAATTAATGCCTTTTTTGTTCAGGTAAGGCGCGCATGCAAAGCTGATTTGCGCCTTGTCGCGCCAGCCCACAGCCACCCAGGGATTGGAAGGCGTGAAGTGGAAGTAATCCACATTGGATACTACCGTTACCTCATGCTGTCCGCCCAGCTTTTTCAGCGCCTCTTTCATTTCATAGGCGGCAGGCATTCCGCCGATACCCGCTCCCATTATGACCACATGTGCCATCGTATTCACCTCGTTCTGATTAGGGGGATAAGCTCCCCCCTTGATGTACGCAGACAAGCATTTGATTGATCATCATATTCTGCGTTGAACCTCGCCTCAGCGAGTTGGCGGTACTGGCGGAAAATCCGTCATCAACCGCAAAAAAAGCTTCCGCCCGGCCGCCACCGGGTGGAAGCTTCTGACTTACTCAGGCCTTCCTGCTGCAGGTGTTAATGCCAAGAATGCTGTACAAAGGGCAACTGTTCATCAGCGCCGTCAGCAAGGGAATAACACCCAGCCAGCCCCAGGGATCAAGCCAGCCAGCCAACGCGCTGAAAATGAGCACCATACCGACCAGCACACGCAGCGTACCGTCCACATCACCTATATTACTCTTGAACATTATTACCTCCTGTTCACAAATGCGACAACATCAGTCATCGCGATTACCACAGCGCGCAATCGCCCGTTGCAGCATGGATTTGATATCGCTGGCCATGTGCTGCATGGCCGGATTGTCGATGATCGAAATCATTTTTGACGGATCAATGGCAGAAACCACCGTCTCACCGTCAGCGTTGCGATAGACAATCACATTGCATGGCAACAGCAGCCCCAGTTCGATTTCTTTTTCCAGCGCCTCACCGGCAATACGCGGATTGCAGGCACCAAGAATCACGTAAGGTGCGCGATCCAGATCAATTTTGGCTTTCAGCGTTGCCGCCACGTCAATGCGCGTCAGCACACCAAAGCCCTCTTCTTTCAATGCCGCCGTGATGGCTTCCTCGGCTGCCGTCATATCACCATCAAATACCGTGCGTAAACCATAATCAGTCATTGTTACCCTCCATGCCTGTCACCACCGGCTGACCCGCCTGCATCCAGGCCATCATGCCACCTTCGATATTGACCAGATTCTGGTGTCCCTGCGTGCGTGCCAGCCATTGTGCAGCCTGTGCCGAGCGCATACCACCGGCGCAAATCAGATACACCGGCTCATCTTTGGGAATCTCATGCGCCGCTTCCGGCACCGTGCGCAAAGGCATCAACCTTGCCCCGGCGATATGCGCCCTGGCATATTCCGCCGGTTCGCGGACATCGATCAAATGGCAGCAACCCTGACCCTCTTGTGCCCGCAGCCATATCGGCAACAGTTCCGTGGTATGGATGCTTTTCATCATTTAACGCTCCTGTGGGTAATGTTGCTCACGCCATGCACGCATGCCACCGCTGATATTTTCGATATTCGTGTAACCCGCTTTGGTTAGCAGCCTGGCAGCTTTGGCCGAACGCACGCCCGCTTCACAGTACACATAGACCTGTTTGTCTTTCGGCACTTCTGCGATACGTTGTTTCAGCGTTTGCAGGGGAATATTCACTGCTCCGGGCACATGTCCGGCGGCAAATTCCTCCGGCGTACGCACGTCGATGAATTGAAAGGGAATCTGCGATTGCTCTCCCTGCTGCCAATGTTGCCAGGCATGTTCCACGCTGGCGTTCTCATAACCTTCCGGCGTGATTTCGCCCATGCCACAGGCTTGCAAACTCATCGGCATCAACAGCCAGATGATGCTGATCACGATTGTTTTCATACTTACTTCCTCGTCACCGGCAAGCCAGCGCCCTGCCAGGCAGCCATACCGCCAGAAAAATTATAGATTTGGGGGTGACCGCTGCGTGCCAGTTTCGCGGCAGCCGCCGCTGAACGCATGCCGGAGGCACACAGCAACACGACAGGCTTATCCTGCGGCAGACGCTGCATTTGTACGCCAAACTGATCCAGTGGCATATGTTTTGCCTTCGGTGCGTGGCCATTGTTCCATTCACCTGTTGTACGCACATCCACCAGCACATGCGGTTGTGAACGAAAGGTGAAATAATCACTGGCCGTCATCGTTTTCACCCCGGAAAGCCGAGGCGCAATCAGCCGCTGCCAGAGCATCCAGGCAACGACCAGCCCCCCAAGCAGCAAGATCATATTATCCTGCAACCATGCACTCATCCGCGCATCTCGCAGCAGGATTTCATCCCCAGCGATTTGAGAATGGTTTCCATCAGGCACCAGCGGGTAATACCGGACTGAAACAGATTAGCGCCGACAAATAATGTGAACCACAGCCATGTCGGTTGCGTCAGGCTGATGCCATGCTGCATGGCAGCCAGCACCACCGACAGCATAATAAAGCTGCCGGCAATAATGCGAATGGTACGTTCTACAGTCATCAGTTGTTTACTCCTTCCAGTTCAGTGTTGCCCCTCTCGGGCGCGGCAACACCGGAAATGTTACCTGTGGCTGTTCGCCGGTCAGGGTTTCAAGAAAAGCGACGATATCGCTGATTTCAGCATCACTCAGTTCACGATCAAGCTGAACCTTTGCCATGATGCGCACGGCATCCGCCAGCGTGGCAGCAGACCCATCGTGAAAATACGGCGCCGTCAACGCCACATTGCGCCAGGACTGCACACGAAAAACATGATCATCTTCAGCCTTACCTGTAACCTGTTTCAAACCTTCGTCCTTACCGTAATTAAAGGCGACAAAGTCGTTATTGGTAAATAACGGCCCGCTATGACAAGCGGTGCAGCCAATTGCTGCTACCTTCTTCATACCGCGTTTGGCAGCAGCGGAAATATCACCCTCACCGCGCACAAAGCGATCAAATGGTGCATTCGGCGTAATCAATGTGCGCTCAAAAGCAGCAATGGCTTTGGCCATATTGTCATAACTCAGGCCATCCTTGCCAAACACTTCAGCAAACAATGGCGCATAACCCGCATGGTTCAGACGCTCAACCACAGCCGCTTCACTGGCACTGGCCATTTCCACCGGGTTCAGTGGCGGGCCTTTGGCCTGATCTTCCAACTGTGGTGCGCGACCATCCCAGAACTGCCTGCTCCAGAAAGCTGCGTTCAGCACAGTCGGCGCATTGCGCCCGCCTCGCTGCCAGCGGTGGCCAATCGACGTCTTCTGGTTATCGACACCACCCGTTCCCAGATTGTGGCAGGAATTACAAGAAAATTCGCCGCTGGCCGACAAGGCCGGGTCAAAATAAAGTTTTTTACCCAGTTCCACTTTGGCCTTGCTCATGGGATTATCCGCAGGTACAGGGACTTTTGTCGGCAATGCGCCCATGCCTTCGGGAATATCTGCCGCTACTGCGCTACCACTGAATGCCAACGCCGCACACAGCACCACTCCAACGCTTGTTTTTTTCATCATTCAAGCTCCTGAAACAATTTTCGGGACCGCTGTATGTACATCCACAGCAAATCAGAAACACTGCGGCGAATAATATTAGTTTATCATTATATTGTCAACCAGTTATTACAACGCCATCTGCATCGAGCACAAAGCACAGACCGCGAACAGAAAGAAGTACACAAGCACAACCAACTCCGACACCTGCCCTCCAATGACCGACAGAAAGCCATCAAAGAAACTCACACTTTTCCACAGCAACTGTGGATGAAGCTGTGGATAACGCTGTGAATAAGTTGCCAAACCCCTTGTCATATCGCCATTTAATAACTTTCGGCATCTTCTGCCTAAAAAATAATCACTCATATAAAGTTTATATAGAACAGATAGTTATAATAGAACCGAGGCAAAAACACCATAGTTTCAGCAACATAGCTGATGTCACACAGGTAATTGGCTACCGCTGTTGAATAACTGCTTGACATCTGTTCTTTCGCTGCCCTTCATGACGCAGCTGTCACACTGATATGTACCACTACATATAGCGCGATGTGAGAGCGTCTGGCCACGAATGACTTGCTATTCTCCGGCAGCCTTCCAGATTTCGCCGCATGCAAGACTCTGTCATCCCTATCATCCCTGAGGATACGCAACAAGCGATCGCGAAACCATCATGGCTGAAAGTGCGTGCACCGCTGTCGCCGGAATACCGCCAGACGGCGGCACTGATGCGCGAACTAAAGCTGAACACGGTATGCGAAGAAGCGTCCTGCCCGAATATTGGTGGCTGCTGGAAACATGGTTCAGCCACTTTCATGATTCTTGGTCGCGTTTGCACCCGTACCTGTGCCTTTTGCGATGTGGCAACAGGCCGGCCTGATCCGGTGGATGCTGATGAACCCCGGCACCTGGCCGAAGCTGTGGCACGCATTGGCCTGAAGCATGTGGTGATCACCTCGGTGGACCGCGACGATTTGCCCGATGGTGGTGCGGCGCATTATGCGGCGGTCATTCATGAGCTGCGTCGGCGTCAACCACAACTGACCATTGAAATCCTGACCCCGGATTTTCAGCGCAAACCGGCAAGCTGCCTCTCCGTCATCATGGATGCCGGGCCGGATGTGTTCAACCATAACATCGAAACAGTGCCACGTCTCTACCGCAAGATTCGTCCCGGCGCCCGCTATTACACCTCCCTGCGCCTGCTTCAGCGCGCCCATGAAATGGACAGCAAGGTAATCACCAAATCAGGCATTATGCTGGGCCTGGGAGAAAGCCGCGATGAAGTCCTGCAAGTACTGGATGATCTGCGCACTGCTGATGTGGATATGCTGACCATTGGCCAATACCTCAGCCCCGGCAAACAGCATCACCCCGTGAAACGTTACTGGACACCGGAAGAGTTTGACGAACTTAAATACCTGGCTGAGAAAAAAGGCTTTGCCATGGTCGCTTCTGCGCCGCTGGTGCGTTCCTCCTTCCATGCCGAAGATGCCTTCAAAGCGGCAAGGGCCAAACGTCGTGCATCAATGGTATAAAGAGGCAACAGATGAAACACAGCCGCTGCTGCGACGCGGACGGCAGCTGGGACATATTCGTATTGGCACACGACCTTCTGGCAACATAAGCAATGCCAGTACCATCGCGCATCAATGGCATCATGATGAAGCCGTACTTCTCCCCGGCCTGCTGCGCGAACAACTGCCCGACGCGGCCTGTGACTTACAGCAGACAGAACAGTGGGTCAGCAACATTCTGCAAGGCCGTTTTCCTTCCGATTGCCTGCCCGAACGAGATAGCCACCCACGCTTTGTCCTTTCTTCCTGCTCTGAAGAAGCTCACGACCAGCAAGCCATCGAAAAAATGTATTTCGACGACCAGCTTGCTGCGGATGATGATGAACAACCATGGTGCAAAGTTGCCTGGCTGTCGTTCCACGATGATGATGCTTCCCTGCGCTTTCGCTTCTCTTTTGGCATGGAAGGCTTTGAAGATGTGGCAGCACGCCCGACCATGCAGGCTTCTGCTGCGGATTTGTGCAGTGCGCTGTTTCCGGAAAGTCGTCTGATCACCGATCATGCACAACTCAATGCATGGCTTGGCACAATACTGGCGGATCAGCCCGCCTATGTTGAACGCATTGTATATTTCAACGCACCTGATGGCGGCGCGCAAATGCATCATGATGTGGAGCGCGGCCACGCCGGTGTGGTGTACGCCCAACTCAGCGGACATACCTTCTGGTTAACGGCCAGCAAGCCGGTATTGGTGCAGGAAATCATGCGCTTTTGCAGGCAGCACGAAAACCTTGCCACAGCGCTTTTCGATGATGTTGAGAGCAGGCGGGCATTTACGCAACTGGTCAGCGATCAACAGGCCGTTGCGACCCTGCTGGATGAAGATGACCACGAGCTGCTGGAAGCGCTCATGGATCGCCACCCGCCTTTCATCGGCCATATGGTGGCCGCTGGTCATGCTCATGTGCTGGCTCCCGGCGATGTCTTGCTGCTGCCGCAGCGCGACCTTGCCCACTGCGTCTGGCACACCGTCTTCTGCCTGGGTGACATCATGGGAGAAGCCCTCTCGTTCGCCGTCAGAGCCGCTGCCTGATGCCAGAGCAGTAAAGGCGCCGCTGAGCGGACGTCAGCGTAAAGCCCGCATCAGACCTTCGGCCTTGTGATGGGTTTCCTGAAATTCACGGTTCGGATCAGAGTCCGCGACAATGCCTGCTCCGGCAGCCCAGTTGAGCTGTCCATCATGGTGCCAGAAACTGCGGATCAGGATATTGCAATCCACTTCGCCCTGCGCCGTCACATAGCCAAGCGTGCCGGTATAGACCTCGCGAGGGCGCGGCTCAAGCTCACGAATGATTTCCATGCAACGCACCTTGGGGCAGCCGGTAATCGTGCCGCCGGGAAACAAGGCGCGAAAAACATCCACCACATCCGTATCCACAGGCAAGCGCCCGCGAACATTGGAGACAATATGCTGCACAGTGGCATAGCGTTCAATCGTCATCAGTTCATTGACTTCAATACTACCGGGAAGACACACCCGACCAAGATCATTGCGTTCAAGGTCAACCAGCATGATATGCTCGGCCACTTCCTTGGCGGACAACAATAATTCGGCACGCATGGCCTCATCATCGGCCCCCTGACCACGCCGACGGGTACCGGCAATGGGCCGGGTATTCAGCCAGCCATCGTGTATATGAAACAGGCGCTCAGGGGATGAGGAAAGTATCGTCAACGGCCCGGCACGAAAAAATGCCGCAAAAGGCGCTGGATTACAGCGGCGCAAACGGGCATATAACGCCGGTAACTGGTTGGCCGTCAGCGTGGTCTGCCAGAAACGGGCAATATTGGCCTGAAACACATCACCGGCACGAATATACGCTTTGACGCGTTCAACGTTAGCCCGGTAGTCAGTCACCTGCTCGGTTATATGACCCATGGTGAGTGATGGCACAGCGTCATGAACAGGTCTGAGCTGTTCAAGCCTACGCCGCACATATGCAAGATCAGCTACATCGTAGGCCGCTAAGTGCATGCACGCCTGATCGCGATCATAACAAAGCGACCAGGCAGGTTCATGAACATACAATGCCGGACCGAGCAATGGCGACTGCGGCTCAGGCAGGCGCTCCAGCCAGTGAACAGCCTCGTAAGCAGCATAAAACACCTGTTGAATCGCCATGCCCGATGCATCTGTGGCATGCCTGCCTGCCGCCAGCAAACGCCGCCATTGCTGCAAGGCATCGGGTTGCTGTAGCCCAAAGCCATGTTGCCGTCCTCTGGCTGACACCAGAAAACAACGTCCGCGACCGGCAGGATCTTCCAGCAAAGCCCCCGTTTCATCAGGGTGTTGTGCAAAAAAATCATATAAGCCGGGATACGAGGCAGGCCACTTCAGGCAAAGCGTCTTCACGTTGCAGGATCAGCACAGCCCATCTTCAGGGCTGTGAAGATATGATCAGGAGAAGGCTTTGAGCACCACAGAGGCGTTGGTGCCACCAAAACCAAAGGAGTTGGAGATCGCCACCTTGATCGCTGCGTCACGCGCCTCGCCAGGCACATAATCCAGCGGACAGCGAGGGTCCTGCTCATCAAGATTGATCGTTGGCGGTACCACTCCGTGCTGCAATGCCAGCGCTGTGAAAGCAGCTTCAATGCCGCCCGCAGCGCCGAGCAAATGCCCGGTCATGGACTTGCTGGAAGATACCATCAGCTTGCTGGCGTGATCCCCAAAAACCGCCTGTATGCCCTGGGTTTCAGCCAGATCGCCCGCTGGCGTTGAGGTGCCATGGGCATTGATATAATCAACCGCATCCGGTGCCAGTCCGGCTCTTGCCAGCGCCGCCCGCATACAACGCGCGCCACCTTCGCCCTCAGGGGCCGGTGCTGTCATATGATAAGCATCACCGGACATGCCATAACCAACAACTTCCGCAATAATATCAGCGCCACGCGCCTGTGCTGATTCCAGTGATTCCAGCACCATCACGCCAGCCCCCTCGCCCATCACAAAACCATCACGGTTGACATCCCAGGGACGGGATGCCGCTTCAGGATCATCATTGCGGGTGGAAAGCGCCTTGCTGGCGCAAAAGCCACCCACGCCGAGTTCACAGATACAGGCTTCAGCACCACCAGCAATCATGGCATCTGCCTCACCACGGGCGATGATCTCAAAGGCATCCCCCACAGCATGCGTGCCCGTGGCACAGGCCGTGACAGTCGCTGCATTCGGCCCCTTGGCGCCAGCATACATGGAGACCCAGCCAGAAATCATATTGATGATCGTTTGGGGAATAAAGAAAGGAGAAATCCTGCGAGCGCCTCCCTTTTCATACGCCCGCATGGTGCGTTCAATCATGGTCAGGCCACCAATACCCGAACCAATCACCACGCCAACGCGCTCCGCATTGGTCTCATTCACCTCCAGACCGGCGTGTTCCAGCGCCATCTGCGCTGCTGCCACCCCGTACTGGATAAACGTATCCATTTTGCGGGCATCCTTGCGGTTGATAAACGTGTTGACATCAAAGTCAGGCACCTCACCGGCAATGGTGCAGGCCATATTGGCGGCCTCAGCATCAAAATGGGTAATACGGCCAATACCTGATTTACCAGTCACCAGTTGCTGCCAGCTGGCTTCTGTGCCAACGGCCAGTGGTGTGATCAGGCCAATGCCTGTGATGACAACACGTTTACTCACGATTATTCAGCCTTGGAAGCGATATAGTCGATAGCGTTCTGAACGCTCTGGATTTTTTCAGCATCATCATCCGGTATTTCAATACCGAATTCTTCCTCGAATGCCATAACCAGTTCCACGGTATCCAAAGAATCTGCGCCCAGATCATCCACGAATGAAGAATCGGAGCTGATCTCTGATGCTTCGACATTCAGCTGATCGGCAACGATCTTGATGACTTTCTCTTCAATTTCTGCAGACATTTACGTCCTCCCTGTTGAAATCAAGGTCAGCTTGCTAGCACAAT